>NZ_JANQDJ010000086.1:0-174692 GCF_029891685.1 Umezakia ovalisporum Ak1311
CAACAAAACTGTTGACGGCTTTTGTGTCCATATTGCGGCTAAAATTGCCTCTCACACTCTACGTCTTTTGCTTCGTCGCCGTTTTGGTATTAATGTTCTCACTTTCCAGTCTCAACCTATTTAATTCACATTAGGCGTAAGTTAGTTTTTAAAATACCATTAATTTTAGTAAAAGCCAAAAAGCTAAATTTAGCTTTTTGACTTTTTAGCTTTTTGACAATAAATAAATTTATTTTTTTAGGGTAATGGGGAGGGAGAGAAATTAATAAAGGTTCCACCAGGGCAAAATCCCTGTTCTGGAAGCTTTCCCAGCCAAGACCCATACCAAAGAAGTCGCCAAGATTGAATGGAATATCATTCTTCCAGCGGGTTGTATAATGCTGGATATCAATATTTAGAGTGACATTACTTGAACTAAAGCAAAAAAATACTAAGTAATTTTGCGATATCGGAATTTTTATTACTTAAGTGAGAAAGTAAATTGACAGCTAAGTATACTATCGAACCGAACCTAAAAAAACTATGGTAAGAAGCATTCCTAAGTCAAATCAAGAATCAATTAATCCGCAAGTAGGAATGCTTGCTACCATACGCAATCGCAGAGCGTTAGTTGCTGCTGTGGAACCTTTTGATGGAGCAAGTGAAGGAAGATTGCACCTTGTGCGATTGGAATATACTGACTCAGATGGTATTGCTGAGGATACTATTATTTGGGAGAGAGAAATAAACGCCACCCTTCTAGAACCAACAGCTTTACCACAAGTAGCAAATCAAGCGCCGATGATAGCATCTGAATTTGATGCTTTACAAAGGGCAGCACGTTGGACGGCACTTTCGCCATTTCTCAATCCTGAACGTACAACTTTACAACCCCATCTTCCCATTGCTTCCCCTTTTTTTGGGGCTATACAAGTTGAGGACTTCCAACTAGTACCACTGCTGAAGGCTTTACAGATGCCTCGTATTTCCCTGCTGTTGGCAGATGATGTTGGGTTGGGGAAAACCGTTGAAGCTGGACTAATTTTAACAGAATTGCTGTTGCGCCGACGTATCAGACGAGTATTAATCCTTTGTCCTGCTGCTCTTCGTAAACAGTGGCAAAAAGAGATAAAAACCAAGTTTGCACTGACATTTGACGTGATAGACCGCAGTGAAACCCATGCTTTACAAAAGCGGTTGGGACTAGATGCCAACCCTTGGCGGACTTACGCCCGGATTATCACCTCTTACCATTATTTACGGCAACCAGATGTACTAGAGCAGTTTCGTGCTGCTTGTAGTCAGCCAGAAACATCAGCCCAACTACCTTGGGATTTATTAATTGTGGATGAGGCGCATAACCTCATGCCCTCGAATTTTGGTGATGACAGTGATTTATCACAAATGTTGCGGTCAATTTCCCCTTGGTTTGAGCATAAGTTATTTCTGACCGCCACTCCTCACAATGGTCATACTCGCTGTTTTTCGGGACTTTTGGAACAACTAGACCCAGTGCGGTTTACTCAAACCAGCGAATTTACCGAAGATGTGAAACGACGTATTTCCGAGGTTGTTATCCGACGACTGAAACGGGAGATTAATCAATTAGATGAACAAGCAGCACAGATACCAAGATTTTGCGATCGCATTCCTGAACCCATACCCCTTTATTTCAGTCCCCTAGAGAAACGACTTTCCGCAGCATTTGGTGAATTTCGTGCTGGTATCAAATCAGCCATAGCCGCCTCTCGCAAAAGCGAACAAATAGCCGCATTTTTCGCCGTTGAAGTCCTTAATAAGCGACTTTTATCCTGTCCTTATACCTTCGCCCAGTCCTGGTATCGGTTTAAGGATGGTATTGCTCAACAAGAATCAGCCGAATTAGTAGAAGTACAAGCCGCCCGTCGTGCTACTTTAGAAGATTTAGATGACGACCGAGAAACAGAAGGCCGTTTGCAACACGCAGCCAAAACCACAGGGGCTTGGTTTAAATCTTTCGCTTCCACCTTAAAACAAGAAATAACCGCTGTTGACTTGGCTTTAGAGGAACTGGGACTTATTCCCCAAGCTGGTGATTTACCTTACCCAGAAGTAGATGAACGTTCCGAACGTTTACTTAAGGTAATTAAACAATATTTGCGGAATGGGAAAGAATGGGTCAAAGAAAACCGCCTAGTTATTTTTACGGAATATAAGACGACCTTAGACTACTTAGAGCGTCGTCTCAAAGAAACCTTCAAACAAGACCCAGAAGCAATCAAAGTTTTGTTTGGTGGTATGAGTGACAAGGAACGGGATGAAATTAAACAAGCCTTCAATAATCCTGATGACCCAGTTCGCGTTTTGGTTGCTACTGATGCAGCATCAGAGGGTTTAAACCTACAAGAAACCGCCCATTTAGTTTTACATTACGATATCCCTTGGAATCCTGCGCGGTTAGACCAAAGAAATGGACGCTTAGACCGTCATGGTCAGGCTAGGGATGTGATTGTATTTCACTTTACTAGTGAAGATAATGCTGACCTGAAGTTCCTTGCACAAGTTGTTACTAAAGTCAATACCATCCGTGAAGAACTTGGTGCAATGGGAGAAGTTTTTGATGCTGCTTTTCAACGGAGATTTACCGATTTAGAAGAGACCACTAGAGTCTTACAGGGTCTAGATGAAGCAGTCGCAAAACGTCAAGGACGTACTGAAATTCCTCGTGCTTTTGAACAACAAACAGGTATTGCACAAAGTCATGCACTAAAACAGTTTGAGCAAGAAATTGACCTGACACCGGAGACTTTAAAAAACACCTTAGAAATTGCTTTAGGGTTAGGTGTGGGAATACCAAGATTTGAAGGTCCAGATACTCAAGGACGGTTACAGTTGCGAATACCCATTCCTCCTAGATGGGAATCTTTAATTGACGACCATTTGCGTTTAGAAACCAATAACGGTGATCGTGGAGCATTACCAGCCTTAGTTTTTAGTCCCCAACATTTTATTGAAACTCGTAATGGTCGTCGCGTATTTCGTCCAGCCAAAGATACAACATTATTACACTTAGGACATCCATTATTTCACCAAGCTTTAGCAATGTTTGCTAGAGCGAGATTTCCAGGGGGGATGGGAAATCTCGCTGTTAGTCGTTGGATATTACGTTATGGAGAAATCCCCCCACAAGTGGATGCTTTGTTATTGCTAACAGTAGAAGAACTAGGTGTAAATGAACTCAGAGAACCGTTTCATCATTGGGTAAGAACATTAAGATTTCCTATTAAAAATAATGAATTAGGAAAAGAATTACCTCATGTTCCACCTATTGCAGATAAAGCATTTTCTCAAGAACCAAATTCAGAAGATATTCAACAAGCGCGAGGTTTATGGGATGAAATTTCATTAGATGTTAAAGAACTGTTGCAAACCTTAGCAGTAGATTTAACCCAACAGTTACAAGACCAACTGAAATCAAGAGGAGATTTGGCATTAAAAGAAGAAAAAGAAAGGTTTAAAACCCGCATTAGAGAAGTTCAAAAAGCTATGCAAGAAGACAGTATTGAGAAGATTAAAAAAGAAAGAGATAAATTATTAAATGAGATGCAACAACTTTCACTGTTATACACAGACAGAAGACAACAGGAAGAACGTTTAAGAGATTTAAATCAAGAACTAGAATTTCGCCTTAAACATTATCAAGAACTACTAGATTTATTACAACGTGAACAGGAGCGAGTAATTAAAAATATCTTACCCAAAAAGTACAGTTTACGGGATACAGCTCGTGTTTTTCCTGTAACTGTGGAAATTAGATTACAACAAAGTATTGGGGTTTGAGGCACGAAAATTTTGGGTTGAACAAAGTGAAACCAAACCTACAATTACCAATTACTAATTACCAATGATTAATACTCAACAACTTATTGACCATTATGGCTGGTGGAGTTCTCTCAAACATGGAGGGCTGTTAATTTCTCCTGCTAAATTAGCAGAATTTTTTATTGAAGATATTGAACCATTACCTATTTATTTAGAAGACCGTTTACGGCGAGATGTTACCCGATTTCGTAATGGGGAACAAGAGCATATTAATAAACTACTAAATACTGTTTTAGAAGATATATTAGAACTTGTACCAGACTGGTGGACTAAAGCCAGTGCTATAGATAGTCATTGGTCACAAAAAGCCATTACGGGGGAAATTATCAAACCCCGTCGAATATGGCAAGATCCAAACGGGACAGTGTTACCTGTGTTTGTACCCGAAGAAATTGTTTCTCGTTTGGGTGTAGGACGGGGACGGCGTTCTGTTACTCGTGTGGTGGAGTGGTTACGGAAAGCTAATCAAAAAATTGCCTTGTTAACGAATGGTAGACAATGGCGGTTGATTCATGCTGGTACTGATTATGACGCTTGGTGTGAGTGGGATATTGACCTGTGGTTTACCGAAGGTAAACCGGGGTTACAAGTCCAAGCATTGAGATCGCTATTGGGGAAAAAATCATTACAATCAGAAAAACCTGATACACCCAGTTTTCTCATTGCAGCTATTCAAGCATCACGCCAAGGTCAGGCGGAATTATCCGATGTTTTGGGGGAACGAGTCAGAAAAGCAGTAGAATTACTAATCAAAGAATCATCTCCAGCCATTGTACCTTTAGAATTAGTCACAGAAAATCCTATATCTCGTCGGGATATTTATATTGCAGCTACGCGACTGATTATGCGTTGTGTCGTGATTTTGTTTGCAGAAGCCCGTGATTTATTAGACCGCACTAATCAAGTTTATTATAGTTCCTATAGTATTAGCGGTTTACGAGAACAATTAGAACGTCTTTCTGGGGGAAAAGCTGGAGAACGCCTCAGAAATACTTACAATGCATGGCCACGGTTACTATCCCTGTTCCGGTTAGTCTATGTCGGTTGCCCTCACCCAGAATTACCCATACCCCGTTATGGTGGGGGACTGTTTACACCAGGGGATACAGACGCTAAGGATTCTATTGTACGTGCCTTGGCAGCATTTGAAAATCCCAGTCATACCCCATCTGATGCAGCAGTTTATCGGATTTTAGAATTACTGTGTCGTAGTAAAGTTAAAATCCGTCAAGGTCGTAGCAGCACTTGGGTAGAAGCACCCGTTGATTTTTCCGACCTTTCCTCAGAGTATATCGGTATTCTGTATGAAGGATTACTAGATTTTGAATTGCGTCGCGCTGGAGAAGATGAACCCATATTATTCCTGAATTTGGGTAATCAACCAGCGTTACCTTTGACACGGTTAGAAGCAATGGATGATAAAGCTTTAGCTGTATTAGTAGAAAAGCTCAAACAGAAAAACCAGTCAGCATCCGGTGAAGATGACGAAGAAACTGGTGAAGACCTTGAGGAAAATACAGCACAAGAAAATAACACAGACCCTACTGATGAGATTCCAGAAGATGAAGAAATAGAAACAGTTTCTCAAGAAACTGATACAGCGCAGCAGTTACGTCAACGTGCTTATCGCTGGGGTGAACGTGCAGTTAAAGCAGGTAAATTAGTTGCTAAAGCCAAAAGTAAAAAAGCCGAAGCTGTAGCTGAATATGAAAAAAACGTTATTAAAGCCGCAGGAAATTTAATTGCTCGAATTATCTTACCAGGGGAATGGTTTCTAGTGCGGTGGGGAGGTACTCGCAAAGGTTCAGGCACATTCTATACTCGCCCACAATTAGCAGTACCTACTGCTTGGAGGACACTTTTACCTTTGGTATATGTGGGAGTGGGGGAGGTAGGGGAAGTTGATGATTGTGAGGGTGTTTCTGCTTTATCAATGTCCCTTTCTTCTGTCGCTGAACCTCTTAATAACATTGATATAGATTTTGAATCTTCCTCCTCTTCCGTGGTAAACAAGGGGTTGGGGTTAGATGAGTGGATACCTAGAGAACCGGAGGAAATTTTATCTTTAAAGATTTGTGATCCCGCTTGTGGTTCGGCTTCCTTTTTAATTGCTGCTTTGCGCTTTATTGCTGACGGACTTTGGAAAAGTCTATTTTATCATCGGTGGTTAGGTGAACATGAAAATAATGAAAAAATTCAGGTGATTTTATCTGAAGATGTTCGCCCTGAATGGTTTAAAGACTGTGTAAAAGATTTACCTGTCACAGTCGAAAAAGCAGAAAACTATATTCGTGCTAAATTAAAACGCTATGTAGTAGAACGCTGTATTTATGGGGTAGAAATTAACCCCTTAGCGGTGGAATTAGCGAGATTATCTTTGTGGGTAGAAACAATGGATAGAAACTTACCATTTAGTTTCCTTGACCATAAAGTAAAATGCGGTAATGCTTTAGTAGGTTGTTGGTTTGACCGGTTTCAAGATTACCCTGCTATGGCTTGGGAACGAGAAGCAGGAGATAAAAACCATCAAGGTTTTGTCCATCACTTCCGTGAATATGTAGATAAGAAAAAAGGTCAGATCAAAAAATCTGGCGATAAGTGGACACAAGCAATTAAAGATACTAAAAACGATATTGTTAAAGCAGAATTAAAAAATTTATTAGAAACATTAGACCCCAGTAAGAAACAATTGACCTATCCTAATTTTGATTTACCAAAATTACCAGAAAATATTCATGATGAAGCCCTAAGTATTTTTGAGGAATTACATAATGTTCCAGTTTATGATACAGAAGAAAAAGAAACAAAATATCGAGATTTAATAGAAAATAGTGATGCTATCCGTCGGTTAAAATTGGCATTTGACACTTGGTGTGCGGTGTGGTTTTGGCCAGGAGAACATATTGATAGCGCACCAACACCGGGAAAATTCTTTAACCCACCAGCAGAAACAAAGGTAATTATTACAAGATTAGCTAGTGAATATCAGTTTTTTCATTGGGAATTAGAATTTCCTGATGTATTTGCAACTGCTAATAGTGGGTTTCATGGGATTATTGGTAATCCTCCTTGGGAGATTCAAAAACCAAATTCTCAAGAATTTTTCTCTAATGTTGACCCATTGTATCGGGCTTATGGTAAACAAGAAGCTTTAAATAAACAATTGGCATATTTTCACCAAGACCCCAAAATTGAGCAAAATTGGTTGAAATATTGTGACCGTCTCAAAGCTTTATCTAATTGGAATAAATATGTAGCTTTTCCCTTTGGTGATGAAAAGGAAGGAGGGGATAAATTTAGTTTATCTAAATCTAAAGTTGAAAATAAGAATTTACATCATTATTGGCGTTCTCAACGTCATCAGCGTCGCAGTTATACAGAAGGAAAGCACCCTTTTCAATATCAAGGTTCAGCAGATATTAATACTTATAAAATGTTTTTGGAGTTGTCTTTAGCTTTGTTAAGAGATAAAGGCAGAATGGGAATGATTGTACCTTCGGGAATTTATACTGATAAAGGTGCAACTGATTTAAGAAGTCAGTTTTTGAGTAATTGTCAATGGGAATGGTTATTTGGTTTTGAAAATCGGGACGGTATTTTTAATATTCATCGTTCCTTTAAATTCTGTCCTGTGATTATTGTCAAAGGAGGAGAAACGGCAGAAATTAAAGCCACCTTTATGCAGCGTTCTCTGACCACTTGGGAAGAAGCAGAAAAGCACGTTTTGTTTTATCCCCGTCACCGTGTAGAACAATTTAGTCCCAAATCAAAAGCTATTTTAGAAATTCGTTCTCAGCGAGATTTGCAAGTTTTAGAAAAGATTTACTCCCATGGTGTTTTACTGGGTGATGATAGTCCTCAAGGGTGGGGAATAAAATATGCTACAGAATTTCACATGACCAATGATTCTAAATTATTTCCACCCCGTCACCAGTGGGAAGCTAAAGGTTATTGTCCTGATGAATATGGTCATTGGTTAAAAGGTAACTGGCAAAATTATGATGGTGACGCTGCAATTTTAAACCGTCCACAAGGTTTAATTTTATCCGTTGATGGTAAAAATGCCATTCATGTTAATGATGTTGAAGATGTAGCTTTACCTTTATATGAAGGAAGAATGATAGGACAGTTTGATTTTAGTCAAAAAGGTTGGGTCAGTGGTAAAGGTAGAACCGCAGTTTGGCGTGATATTCCTTTTGAAAATAAAATTGTTGAACCTCAATATTTGATGTCAAAAAAAGATTTTATCAATTCAGAAGCTTTGAAAGGACTAAAAATAAGTTTTTTAGCTATCGGTTCATCTACTAATGCACGTTCAATGGTTACTTCAAATCTGAATGATTTTCCTTGCGGAAATGCCACTCCAGTATTACAACCGCTAAAAAGTGATAGTAAAAATGTTGCTTTAATCAGTATATTGAATAGTATTACTTATGATTTTTCTTTAAGATGTAAATTGGGTGGGATAAACTTAAATCATTTTGTAATTGAAGAAACTCCACTAATACGATCTGATGTAATATTAAAATTTAAGATCATATCATTATTTGTTGCTAAACTTAATTGGATAAGCACGCGATTTTCTTCTGAATGGTTAAGGCTATCCAAAACTTTTATTAGAATACCAGAAAACAATTATAAATCTTTATGGGCTATTACATACCATCAAAGATTGAGAATACGTTGTATTATTGATGCAGTTATTGCAGAACTTTACGGTTTAAGTATAGGTGATTTTGCTTGGATACTTTATAACTGCGATCAACCTAAACATATATTAAATAATAGTGATTTTTATCGTACCCTTGACCCCAAAGGATTTTGGAGAGTAGATAAAGAAAAAGACCCTGAACTGCGTCACACAGTTTTATCCCTAGTCGCATTTCACGAACTCAAAAAAATCGGACTAGAAGCATTCCTCAACCTGAACGACGGAGAAGGGTGGATGTTACCGGATACATTAAGATTAGCAGATTATGAATTAGGTCAAGATCACCGCGCCCAAGAACCGCAACCAGTAGCAGCAAGACTAGGAGAAAGATATTTACCTTGGCAACTAGAAGGTACAATTGAAGAATCTTGGCAAGAATGCGAAAAACACGCCGAGAACCTGCGAAAATTATTACAACTTCCCCAACCACCCCCAACAGATACCCCACCCACTACAACACTATTACCCAGTGACCCCAACTATCAACCACCTACTGATTTATTTGGTAATCCTTTACCAGTGGATTTATTTGGTAATGTTGTAGAGAATAAAGCAAAACGGAAACAGTCAAAAAAGTAGTTAATTTTACATAAATAAAACAAACATTAACTAATTTAGGTTGGGTTGAATAAAGTGAAACCGAACATCATCAAGTAAATAATATTTATTTGGTTGCGCTGTGGCTTAACTACCAATTTATCCGAATCATCTATTATAATTAAAACAGATGAAATATCCTAATTAAATGATATGACTCAAACACTCAACCTCACAGGATTAACACCAGAACAAATTGAACAAATCAAAACTATAATTGCAGCTTTTAAAGCTAAAAATCAATTAGACCAGATGCAGAATCTTACAGAAACACAAATAACTCAAGCTGAGGAAGCAGAAAATAATTTAGAAATTAATCTCAATGACTTGTTTTTTAGCAGTGAAATTTTAACAACTTTTAACCGTAGTATGCTTTATCGTCAAAGAGCCTAAACTAATTTATCTTGACACTAATGTTTTAGCTTATGTTGTTAACACCAAGTCCCCACAAAATCGAGCAGCATTAGAAGTATTTAGACCTAGTGATAGAGAAATTCTTTGTCTATCATCTCAAATTTTAGCTGAATTTTATTCTTATGTTACTAATACATCAATTTTAGCTACACCTCTCGAACCTCAAGAAGCAATTATTCGGATTAATAGAATTTGCCAAATGCGCCATATCAAACTACTACCCACACCAAGTAATATACATGAGATATGGCTCAAATTATTAGAAGAAAGACCAGTTAAAGACGGTCAAATTTTTGATTTAATTCATATTGCCATTATGTTAGCAAACCGGATTAATAGAATTTACACATTTAACGTTAATGACTTTATTTGGTGTACAGAAATAGAAGTTATTGAACCCAAATAAAATCACCTCCCCCACTTAAACCATGCTCAACCCCATCCTTTACACCGAAAAAGTAATTAGTGACTTTCTGCGCTATCAACTTACCACCTACCCCTTTGCTGATAGCAACCTCTACCAACAAATGCGTACCCTTCTCAACCTAGAAGAAACCCGCGCAACCCCATTATTTCAAGGTCCCTATATCAGTCTAAACCGCAGTTTTCGTCAAGGTGAAAAAATTGATGATTTAATTTCCCAAAATATATTACATCCCCATTTAAAAAATATTGCTCCCTATCAAAACGTTTATTATCATCAAGAATTAGCAATTAAAGCAATTACATCTAAAAAAACAACAATAGTTTCCACAGGTACAGGTTCAGGTAAAACCGAATGTTTTCTTTATCCTATTATTAGCCGTTGTCTACAACTGCGAGATGAAAACGCACCAGAAGGTATAGTAGCAGTTATTGTTTATCCCATGAACGCCTTAGCAGAAGATCAACTTGGACGTTTACGGGAACTGCTTGCAGGTAGCGGTATCAGCTTTGGGATGTATGTTGGTAAAACACCAGAAAATACCGCCGATGCTCCTGGTAAACAACTCAAACCAGGTGCTTCTAAAAAAGACTATGAAGAAGAAGTAAAAAAGGCTAAAAATGAAAAACAAAACTATGCAATTTATCCACCTGAAGAAAGAATATCACGGGCAGAAATGCGGACTCAAGGTAAACAACCCCGCATTCTCTTAACCAATATTAATCAATTAGAATTATTATTAACTCGACAAAAAGATGTTCAATTATTTAATGATGTAAAATTAGAATATTTAGTATTTGATGAAGCACATACTTTTACAGGAGCAACCGGAGCAGAAACCGCCTGTTTAATTCGGCGGTTACGGGCATTTTGTGGTAAAAACACCACAGACACCACTTGTATAGCTACCTCAGCCACTATTGTAGACCCAGAACCTGGTTCTAACGCCGGAGCAGAATTTGCGGCTCGCTTCTTTGGTGTATCTCAAGATAACGTAGAAATGGTGACAGAAAAATATGAACCTAATTTGTGGGCTAACTCCCGCCAAACTTCTCCACCACTTCCTGGTAATCCTGCTGTTTGTCTCAAAAACATTTTAGATGCTTTAAGCGACAAAAAGCAACCAGGTGAACTAATCAAAATAGCTTATGGAGCCATGACAAATCAAGTGATTAACTGTGCTAATTGGGAAGAAGAATTATATCAACAATTAGCTAGTAATGAACTTGTCTTTCAAATGGCTTCCTGTTTACGAAACCCGCGACTTTTAACAGAGTTTATTGCCGATTTAGAGCGCCGTGTAGAACGTAAAGTTTCAGAGTCAGAAATATTATGTTGGTTAGCATTAGGTGCATCTGCGCGTAAAGAAAACCGTCCTTTATTGCGTCCTGTAGTGCATGGTTTTGTGCGTGGAGTTAGTGGTGCGGTGGTAACTTTCCCTGTAGGGAGGGAGGGGGGAGTAAGGGAGAAGTCAAAATCCACCAATTACCCATCACCTAAATTATGGCTTTCTGCTGAAGATGCTACCAATGATAAAGATAGTGATGAGTTATATCGTCTCCCCGTGATGACCTGTACTACTTGCGGTCAACATTACTTTAATCATCACGTAGCTGATTTTAGCTTTTTTGGTAAGTTCCCCGGTGGAGGCCAAGCTGTTGGTAATAACCAAGTCATCTGGCCACCCCTAGCAGAAGAAAACGGGGGAAAGCGAGTTGTTTTACTTGACCGTTTAATTACCAATGAAGAAGAAAGGGAGGAACTTGATGATAACCATCCTAAATCTACTGTTCCTTTACACCTGTGCCGTTACTGTGGTACTTTGCACTCAGATGCTGCTAATCGCTGTTATAACTGCGGTCGCAAAGGTAAGTTAGTTCCCTTACTTGCGGTTAGACAAAAAGATAAAACCCCTGGACGACTTTCTAGTTGTGTTGCTTGTCAAAGTTTGGGACGTTGGGTTCCCGGTGGATATCGAGAACCAGCTAGGGAAGTGAGAGCGACTGCTGTTTCTGATGTTCATGTTCTGGCGCAAAATATGTTACAGTACGCCGAACGCAAGCGCTTACTCGTGTTCGCTGATAACCGCCAAGATGCTGCTTTTCAAGCTGGTTGGATGCAAGACCATGCGCGGCGTTTCCGCTTAAGGTCACTGATGTATGAACGCATCCAACAAAGTGCGGTTTCTGTAGGTGATTTAACTGCCCATCTTGATGATATTTTAGAAGCTGATGATGATTTAAGTCGGGCTTTAATACCAGAAGTATGGCGTGTTGCTCGCAAAGAAGCTGAAGGGGTGAGACATAGTGAAGAACGCCGTTATTTTTTGCGGATTCAAGTATTACGAGAAATTGCTGCTGGTGTTAAACAAAGAATTGGTTTAGAACCTTGGGGAAGGTTAAAAATTGAATACGGCGGCTTATCTAATCAACATCCATTTTTTGCTAAATGGTCATCTTTACTAGGCATAAAAACAGATGAATTAGTTGATGGTATCGCTTCACTTTTAGATATTACCCGGCGTAGTAATATTTTACTCGATAGAGAAGGCAAAATATTTTCTCAACTTTGGCAAGCTGGAGAAAAGGAAATTCAGCGGGGATATTTACCTTTAATGGCGGGTATTCCTAAAGGTTTAAAATTGAGACGTGACCCCAGTGATGATGCTAATCGCATAATTCAATGGTTAAGTGATAAAGGTGATACTTTACCCCGCCAAGTAGCCAAAAAATGGGGAATTGATCAAGATATTATCAATGATTTTTATCGTGAATTGTGGCAATTATTAACAGCAGATTTATCTTTATTAGTACCAGTAACTTTAACCGGTAAATCTAAGCGGGCTTTACCTCATTGTGCTGGTGCGATGCAAATTGATGTTGATAAACTACGTTTAACGCCCCATCAGGGTGTTTATCGCTGTAACACCTGTCGCCGTGTTCATTTACGTCCTACACCAAAAATGAGTTGTATGGCTTGGCGTTGCAATGGAACTATCAAATTTGAGCAAGAAGACCCAGACGATTATAACTTAATGGTTTTAGACCAACCATTTATGATGATACGTCCTCGTGAACATTCTGCCCAAGTTCCCACAGACGAACGAGAAACATTAGAACGGATGTTCAAAAGTGATAGTGAATTGGTTAATACTTTAGTCTGTACTCCCACATTAGAATTAGGGGTAAATATTGGTGTACTGGATGCAGTTTTAATGAGAAATGTACCGCCTTTACCAGCCAATTATAAACAACGGGCTGGTCGGGCTGGTCGTCAGCATCGCATGGCGGTAAATTTAACTTATGCTCGTCAAGCTAGTCATGACCGAGCTTACTATAATGACCCCTTGAAATTGCTACAAGGCTCCGTATATCCACCAGGGTTTAATCTCCGTAACCCGTTGATGGTAGAAAAGCACGTTCATGCAGCGGTGCTAACTATTTTGAATCAATTGGTGCGTTCTAGTAACCATCTTACTTCTGATGAACGACAGGAAATTTTTACTACCCTGGGGTATTGTTTTCCTAACCAAGTCAAAAGTTACCTGTTTGACAATAACGGGAATGTCCGTACCTCTCCCTTAGATGTCAGTGTTTTGAACACAATTATTAGTAAACATCAAATATATTTATTTGAGCGTGTGCGGGAAATATTCAGCCAAAATTGGCCACCAACTGATGCTTTTGTTGTAAAAGACGATACTTTAAACAATTATATTACCAACACACAAGCAGCATTAAGTCAAGTTATCCAGCGAGTATGGAAACGACTGCAATGGGCATTGCGGGAGATGAAACAGTTAGAAGATGTACGTCAATGCAAGGGAACACTTGACCCAGATGAAGAGGCTTTAAAAAATCGGTGCGATCGCCTCATCAAAAAACTCAAGGGTATTCAATCTCAGAAAAAGCGGGAAGCTGAAGGTTATGATGATACCAACACTTATAGTGTATTAGCGGCTGAAGGTTTTTTACCAGGATATGGTTTAGATGTGGGTTCAGTTCTTGCAACTGCCCAAATACCCAGAACTTTTGGATGGATGCCTGATTTTGAATTACCCCGTCCTAGTGCCATCGCCCTGCGTGAATACATCCCTGGTAACTTAATTTACGCTAATGGTAATCGTTTTATCCCACGATTTTTCCATTTAGAACCCCAACAGCAACCTGTACTGTTTCAAGTTGATGTTGCTAATGAAGCATTAGTAGAAATTGGTACACAAGTCCCAGGAAGCAATGTGGGACTGGGTGTAGCATCTTTGCGAGCAATTCCTATCTGTGATGTTAATTTACCCCATCAATCTCAGATTAGTGATGACGAGGATTATCGCTTTCAAATGCCAGTGTCTTTATATGGATATGAGCAAAATCGCCATAATGGTGGTCGTGCTTATTTCTGGCAGGATAAAACCGTTCAATTACGCCAAGGTGTACATTTAAGATTAGTTAATGTTGGTGCAGCTAAATTAGTTCGTAGTGGTAAGGAAAATTTAGGTTATCCCGTTTGTTTAGTGTGCGGACAAAGCCGTTCACCTTTTTCTTCAGAAGAAGAGATAAGAAAATTCAAAGATGAGCATTTAGCAAGATGTGGAAAAGAAGTACAACCCACTGGCTTTTTTGCTGATGTGGTTGCAGATACTCTTTCTTTACAAAACTGTGAAAATCGAGAAATAGCTTACAGTATTGTGGAAGCCATCCGCTTAGGTGCAGCCAACATTTTGGATATGGAAGTAGAGGATCTGCAAATTTTAATTATTGCTCATCCAGGGAAAGAAATTGTTGATGCCCTTCTCTATGACCCCATGCCTGGTGGTTCAGGATTACTTGATCAGATTATATCTCGTTGGTTGGATGTAATTACAGGTGCTCAAGAAGTAGTTGCCAAATGTCCATCTGCTTGTAAAACATCCTGTGTTGATTGTTTACAAACATTTCGTAATGCTCATTATCACCGCCATTTAAATCGCCACACAGCAGCGAAAAAGCTGAATTACTGGGGTGATAACTTAACATTTACTCATGATATACCACCTGTATTACCAGTGGTAACTAATAAAAGTCAACAGCCTGTAAATGATCAAGAAACTATTTTGCAGAATATGCTGTTACGCGCAGGTTTTCCCCAACCTATTACCCAACATCCCCTTGATTTAGGAAAACCTTTGGGAATGACTACTCCTGACTTTTTCTATATAGATCCAACAGAAAAATCCGAAGGTATCTGTATTTATTTAGACGGAATGAGTGAGCAATTACACGGTAATCCAGACCGACAACAGCGAGATCGCATAATTCGAGAGGAATTACGCAACCGAGATTTTGAGGTCTTCGAGATTCCTGTAACTTCCTTAACAGATATTCAAGCAATGGTTAATCACTTTTCCCGTATAGCGAGAGTTTTATTAGGAAAACAAAAAGCAAGAGAAATTCGGGACAATCCTGGATGGTTTGATTGAGAGGTTTTTGCAATTTCCCGCTATTCACCCCCACCGGGATGAATAGCGCTAAATTAGTTCTCCCAGGGACTCTCAAGATAATCAACTCACGGGGTAATAGAGACCATCTTCAGGAGAAAATTGCCATCCCATGCTCATCGGGTCGCGGTGACGTGTATAGGAAATAAATTCCTGAGTGCTTTTACGTTCTCTTAAAAGACCGGTAGCTTTAAGATAAAAGCTTATTACTTTATCTCCATCACTGTTGTTAACAACAGTTATGTTACGGGCTATTAACTCGGTGCGGAGAATGATCAATGCTAAAAGATATGCTACGTCGTACCTTTGTTAAGGTTTAAAGGTAATTAAAGTTGGAAAGCTACAGTGCTATTATTTTAGTCAAATTAACAGAAGAGTATATTATTTTGGTTCTTCAGTACATAGTATGCAAAATCGATCTCAAAAAACTGCGGAAGGCTTAATATACATAAGACATGTCTTACACTTCTTTAACAACCGCAAACCTCAACGTCCACATCCAAGGTCAAGGTTTCCCTATTCTCGGCTTACACGGTCATCCTGGATCTGGTCGTAATCTTTCTGTTTTTACCAATCATTTATCCAAGCGTTACCAAACCTTCGCCCCAGATTTACGCGGCTACGGCAAAAGTCGCTGCAATGGCACTTTTGAAATGTCAGACCACTTGACTGATTTAGAAGCCCTACTGGACTGCCTTAATATCGAAAAATGTCTGATATTAGGATGGTCACTTGGGGGGATTTTGGCAATGGAAATGGCCTTGCGACTAACACATCGGGTTACTGGTCTAATTTTGGTAGCAACAGCAGCCAGACCTCGTGGCAATCATCCCCCGATTACTTGGCAGGATAATCTGTACACTGGCATTGCGGGAATTTTAAATTATATTCAGCCGAGTTGGCAGTGGAATATAGATACTTTTGCCAAGCGATCGCTGTTTCGTTATTTGATTCAACAACATACGCCCACAGTGTACAATTATATTGCCCAGGAAGCAGTACAGGCTTATTTGCAAACGTCCTCTTCAGCAAATCGCGCTCTTTATACTGCCCTCAAATCTGGTTACAATCGACTCACGGATTTACAGCAAATTCACTGTCCTAGTTTAGTTCTGGCTGGTGAAAAGGACCGTCATATCACGGCTGAATCTAGTTTAGAAACTGCCCGATATCTAAAAAATAGTCAGTGGCGTTGTTATCCTGATACCGCACATTTATTTCCTTGGGAAATTCCCCAGCAGGTACTGGATGATATTGATGTTTGGCTAGAAGTACATCCAGAGGTAATCGGCAATTAGTCCCCATTGTTAAGGTCTACAGAGATCTTCTCAGATGGACTTATTTAGTCAGATGGAAATAATAATTGTAAGATCAGTTTCATGGGAATTTCTGCGTAATCTGGGCGATACTTGAGTTCATGGTCTAGTGCTTCCACGGCTTTTTCCAAAATATAGGCAAACAGTAGTAGTTGTAGTTCTGCTTGAGTCTTTGGTAAAAAGGCATTTTTACTGGCAGTTGCTAAATAAGAATTGCAAAAAGCAGTACTTACCCAGATATACCAAAAATGCGCCCATTGCTCCATGAGGGGAAAGCGTTCGGAACGAACCATGCCAGTTTCCATCTCATAGCGCAAACCTTGATTCACAGCATAATAGAAGGATACCAACATTCCTGCTAGATCTCGTAAAGGCGATCGCTTGCGACGGCGTTCACTCAAGCTGCGAGCTGCTTTGCCTTCAAAATGAGTAATAATAAAGTCTTTACCAGTGTAGAGTACTTGCCCCAGATGGTAATCTCCGTGATAACGAGTCCGTAAGGCGATAATTTTTTGATTCACAATTAACTGGAAACGTGCCAAAATTTCTTGTTGGTTGTTGAGAACTTGTGCTGCTAACCCTTGGGTATGAGAGGGCAAGTGTTGTGTTCTTTCTCTGAGCAATCGAAAAACTCTGCCTGTGAGGTTGCGCGCATCTTGATAGATTGAACGTTGGTAAAACGATGAAAAAGGTTCTGGAGCAAAGTCGGGATGATCTGTATCTGTAGCCAAGGCAATATGAAGTTCAGCTGTGGATTTACCCAACATTTCCGCATTGGGAAGGTAAGAATTGATGGTTTGGGTAGCTAAGTCGGGAATATCAGTTCTTTGTAAATCCAGTAAAGAACCTGATGGAATGGGAACTTCGGTAATAGTTACTTGTTGTGTGGTGACGATATCAAAATAGTGACGCAGGGTATCAAGGGTGTAATCCCAGCCACTACGGGTATCTAAAATCAACTGTTGTAATATGCCTACTGTCATCGGTAGGACTTGATTGTTCCTTAATCTATTCGGGCGGCGGTACTCTAAAGCCCCTGCTACAGGTACAAAATGTTGCGCGCGTTTTTTCTCCCCCAGAAATCGCCGAATTTCTAAATCTGGGTGCATACCTTCGTCAAATTTACGGAACATTTTTAAACATAGGTTTTCTCCATAAACTATATAAGTATTTCCTTGTTCTTCTTCCTTGAGGACACTTGTTTCATGGTCGCTGTCCTGTGAGTATAACTGTGAAAATACATCAGTAGTTGTGGTAAATAATTCTCCTGTTATTCCCTTGTACAAACGATTATCCGCGATGGCATCTAACAATGAAGCGAGAAAGTTTTTATCTACCAAAGCATCAAATAAAATTCCCACTTCTGAATTATTAACCGGGGGACTTTCTTTTTGCACTTGCAAACGTGAAATCACAGCTTGGGGCATTTCTGTTAACAGGTGCATTGCTTGACTGCCTTCAGCATAACCTAGAAATAATAAATAGGTTTCCCGGTTTTTCTCGATATAATCTACCTGCAACCAAATCATTTCTGCTAAATGCTGATTGTATGGTATGGCAACACTTTCCAGAATTTGTACTGATTGCAAAGTTTGGGTTTTGCCGCCAAACCATTCACAGGTATAGAGGTAATCCCGCAGTGTTGATTCCAGAATTTCTTTTGTGTCCCGTTGGGAAATCACATTTTGCCAATGCTCATGAACAATTAGCGTGGTTAATTCGGCTTGGGGTTTAGGCGGTTGAGTTAAGCTATATTTACGTTTGAGGATAAACCAGTAAAATCCGTAAGGACCAAGACTGAGAAAATAAGGTGATTCTCCAATGGCGGGAAATTCCGTGTAACCAAAAATTTCCACTGGTACTAGTCCATTGAAGTATGATAAATCTAATTCTGCGGTTTGCACATAATGGGATAAATTTGCTACTACAAGAATATGTTCCTCCTCGTAGGTGCGGCTAAAAGCAAAAACTTTGCGGTTATTGGGATGTAATAGTTGAAAATTGCCTTTACCCAAAGCGTCAAATCGATTCCGTGTAGCAATTAATCGTTTCATCCAATACCAGAGAGAATTAAAGTTAGCCCGTTGTGCTTCGACATTTACCGCTTCATAGTGATATTCTGACTCGATGATCACAGGTAAATATAAGCGGTGCGGACTGGTGCGACTAAAACCAGCGTTGCGGTCCGAGCTCCACTGCATGGGAGTACGTACACCATTGCGATCGCCTAAATAAACATTATCGCCCATGCCAATTTCATCGCCATAATAAAGTACGGGTGTTCCTGGTAGCGACAATAACAAACTATTGAGTAATTCTATTTGGCGGCGGTCATTACCTAACAATGGTGCTAATCTACGGCGGATACCTAGATTCAATCTCATTACGGGGTCCTGGGCATAGACACGATACATAAAATCTCGGTCTTCATCTGTGACCATTTCTAAGGTCAATTCGTCATGATTACGCAAAAACAACGCCCACTGACAGTTATCAGGAATATGTGGAGTTTGTTGCAGAATATCTACAATGGGAAAGTTGTCTTCCATCTGTAGGGCGATAAACAAGCGCGGCATTAGGGGAAAATGAAAGTTCATGTGACATTCATCCCCGTCTCCATAATATTGGGCAGCATCCTCTGGCCATTGATTAGCTTCAGCTAATAGCATTTTGTCAGGATGTTTCGCGTCTATGTGCCCTCGCAATTTCTTGAGTAAAGCATGAGTTTCCGGTAGATTTTCGCAGTTTGTCCCTTCCCGTTCATATAAATAAGGCACTGCATCCATCCGTAATCCATCCACACCCATGAACAACCAAAAATCTAAAACCTCAAATACTGCCTCCCTCACCAGGGGATTATCATAATTCAAATCTGGCTGATGAGAGTAAAAACGATGCCAGTAGTAAGCTTTGGCTATTGGGTCCCAAGCCCAATTAGAGGTTTCAAAATCTTGGAAAATAATGCGCGCTTCTTGGTATTTTTCAGGGGTATCACTCCATACGTAAAAATCACGTTCTTGACTGCCTTTCGGGGCGCGGCGTGCCCGTTGAAACCAAGGGTGTTGGTCAGAAGTATGGTTGATAATTAACTCTATAATCACCCGGATACCGCGCCGATGGGCGGCTGCCAATAACTTTTTAAAGTCTTCTAATGAGCCATAAATAGGGTTAACACTGATATAATCGGCAATATCGTAACCATCATCTTTCAATGGTGAGGGAAAAAATGGTAGTAACCATATAGCAGTAATACCTAAGTCTTGCAGGTAGTCCAGTTTTTCTATTAGTCCCCCCAAGTCACCAATACCATCACCATTACTGTCAGCAAATGCGCGAATAGGCACTTCGTAAATAATGGCATTTTTAAACCATAGTGGGTCATTTTTTAAAATTACGTTGGGCATTTTATTTTTTCAAACTTAAAAATCTTCTTACTCCTATCCCGCGAAAAGATTACTTATATATTTTTTCTGTGGGTTCTAGAGTGCCTCTGTAGTTCCTTATGAAAAATTTAAGTGGTTTAACACTGGCAAGGGAGTAGCTAATTGACGCAGCAATGTCTTCATATAAAAAAATAGCCAAAATGACAAAATTATTTATCTGACATAAGTTAGATAAATAATTTTTACCCAGATTACTGCTTGTTTGGTATGAAACAACCTGGTACATTAATATTTTTTTATACTGGAATTTTCATCCCTATTTTGTTACTTTAGGAAAATAAAAATTACTAACTAATACATCTTACTGGATAACTTTGAATAAATTACAGTAAAATTTCTTTCATTCTGTTGTTTGTTGATTGGGCGTGAGGCAGGTTTGATTTACAAAATCACACTGATAAATATAAGGTTCTTGCCAACTCAAAGGAATTTGTAACAAGTCTCGTGTTCCTGTGATTCCTTGTCCCATAAATAGCAATAAGGCGATGCAGTTTAATATAATGTGAATCAACCGCCAACGATTAGACTTATCCTGATAAATATCTTGGAAAATAGCAACAGAAAATATCATCAGCAATGAAGCAGCAATTCCTATATAGTAATGTGACCAATACCACTCATTAGTCCGACGAAATACTCCATCCTGGCAACCAAGAATTACCAAACCAGCACTGGTTAACGTGGCAAAAATTCCCCGCCATAGACGGTGCTTTGCCCGGTAAAGAAATACTAAAGAAGCAATAGTTACAACCAACATTAATAGAATGAACACCACTGATAAAGGTGACTGAATCCATAATTGCTTCTTGACAATATTTTTGCCAATTGAGTAGGCTATTGCTATTAAGGATAAACCCACAACTGAACTTGTTAAATACTCGCCAAACTCTTTATGTTCTTTACCAACTACAGCCGGAATTTTGCTTTTATTTCCCGCCAAGGTTTGCAAACGACGCTGGCGAGTTTGCCAAGCAAAATTAACAACAATCCCTATCAAGGGAAAAACAAACACAACAGCTATGGCTGGATGTATCAGCCTGAAAAAATCTGCTATTTGCATAACACAATATCAAGTATGAATAATTTTGGTTTTTATTTTTAGAGTGTGCTTCAAAACTTTTTAATGGTGATGTTAGACAACGATTTATCTCTCCAGTTCCACGACCAAGCACCGACTAAATTGGTTAAACTCCCCCTTTTTAATGGGGGGGAATCAAAAAGTTTTTGATAGGTCTAGCGGGATTTTAAAAAAATCCTATATTTATAAAACCGCATAGCCAAAAGTAGCATTAAACTTACGACACCATATAGCCACAGATTTAAACTCTGCTAAATTCACCTGATCAGGTAAAGCATAACGTTGAGCACCACTTATTTTTTCTAATGCTGCAATGCTAACGTAATCTTTTTCTACAACACCATAGATGGGCGGTTTTTTAGAACGATGCAAAATCACAAATAAATCAGGTCCATTATCTGTTTTGAAACCTTGATCAAACGCTAGGTAACGTTTACCGTTTTCAGTAATTACATTTACTTTTCCTTGAGTCGGATGTTCTCCGTCCTGAAAAATTGCCGCATCAGTAACATCAACAGGATTAGCTATATTTGTTGCAGGTGGCATCTGGTTATCCACTTGATTTGAAGCTACCTCTGTGGTACAACCTAGGGTGATAATGGCAGTAATACCTAAAATTACTAAATGCTTCAGTCTCATAGCTGTAATATCTTTAGACAGATAAAGGATAATTTATACCTTTATATTTGACATAAGAATTTAGTAAAAATTTACAAATATGTGTGTTTCAGTATACTCTAAATATTATTTTCATTTGATAGATCTTATTTTTTACCTTAAATCCGTTAGTATCCTTTACTAGCTTTTTTTCAGACGTTTTGTCAACCCGTCAGGTAGGAGACCAAATTGATAGAGACAACTACTGAAAAACCCCCGAACATATCCGGGGGGTGTATATTTTTAGTTTCACAGAAAACTGACAACAAAAGCGTTCGGTATGAACCTCATAAATCAATTATGGTGATTATTACTGTAGCGAACCCTTGTACCTGCCCAAAGAAGCTTTTCTCGCAGCGTCTGATAGTAGGAATTGTTCTCACGCAAAACGATAAATTTCGCCCGATAATCAGCCATGCGTACATCAACCCGATGTCCTGGCCAAATTGAGGTAGATAATACCCCATCCATCCACAATTTTGTACTCAGCTCATAGTCTCCCAAAGGCCAAATGCTGACCACAGAACCAGGAGGTAAAACCAGGGGACGACTAGAGAGACTCATAGGACAAATGGGAGTGATGGTAATCGCCTCCATGCCATCGTGCATGATGGGGCCATTGGCAGAAACAGTATAACCAGTAGAACCGGTGGGAGTGGAAATAATTAGACCATCCCCCACATATTGATCGACCACCTCACTATCAATTTCCATTTCCAGAATAGAGGTGATCATGCGGTCAGCAGAGGCGGGTTTGACACAAAATTCGTTCAAAGCGAGGTAACATTCAGTCACAGGTTCCAAATTGGTACGATGACCTTCATACACTGCCGCTTGTAACATCATCCGCCTCTGGATAGCGTAGCGATCCTCAAATAGGCGATCCCAAATTTTCTCTGTATCTTGAAACTCATCTACTGACTCGGTTAAGAAGCCCAGATGACCCCCAACATTCACGCCCAGTATGGGTATACCAGCCGGGGCTAGATGTCTGGCACTGGTTAAAACAGTGCCATCACCACCGAGTACCAAAGCCAAATCAATTGGTTGACTTGCAGAAGCCAAAAATACCGGGTAAGGGTTATCTTTCGGCCCACTAGGTCCCATCAACACTTGACACTGGCGGTTTTCTAGTTGTTGAGCACAGAGTTCTGCCCAGCGCTTACTCTGGGAATCTCGTGCTTTATAAGCAATGATGACCTGCTTGAGTTGCACGCAAAATTACCACTTCAGGAGATTAAACTGCTCCATGTCAACGGTATCACGGTTGCGATAAATTGCCAGCACAATCGCTAAACCAACCGCCGCTTCAGCAGCTGCCACGGTAATCACAAATACTGTGAATACCTGACCCTTAATTAAAGTTGAATCAAGAAAGTTGGAAAATGCCATTAAATTAAGATTAACAGCATTGAGTAATAACTCAATTGACATCAACACCCGTACGGCGTTACGACTAGTAATTAAGCCATAAATGCCAATACAAAACAAAGCTGCTGCTAGTAATAAAAAATACTGAAGTTGCATGGATTTCCGTATCCCTATCGCAAATTTTACTCTTTGGTTTGCCCAACCACAGATACCAAGTCTCTGGGGCGCTCTGGCAAAGTCAGAACTGTTTGTGGCAGTTCGGATTGTGTTGGTTTTTCAGGCAAATACTCGCGACGAGCTAAAATGATGGCTCCCACCATGGCTATCAACAACAATACTGAAGCAAGTTCAAAAGGCAGTAAAAAGTCAGTGAAGAAATGTTCACCAACTATGACTATAGAACTTTCTACAGCTACAGGAGCAGGTGTCGAGTATGACCAAGGAGTTCCCAATACCATTGCACTCAACAAGGCAAACAATCCTAGACTGACCACCCCCGTGAGTACTTTCCGCAGTCCAGCACTGGGAAATGGTACAAAATCCTGGCGCTTGTTCACCAACATAATAGCAAACAAAATCAGCACGTTAACTGCTCCAACATAGACTAGTACCTGTGCTGCTGCCACAAAGTCACCATTTAGTAACAGGTAGATTCCTGCCATGCTGATAAACACGCCGCCCAGCATAAAGGCAGAATAGACAACGTTAGAAAACAGCACTACACCTAGGGCTGCTCCAATCATCATCACGCCCAATATGCCTAACGAAACAAACTGTACTCCTTCAGCTAGATTCACTTTTTCCGATCCTTTTTGATTTCCAATAAATGGTAACTGGTAATCGGTAATAACAATTACCCACGAATAAAGCCAAGGGTAAATAGAAATATGACGCCAAAAAGTGCAGAAGAGCATTAACTTTTGACTTTTTACTTCCGCGTCACAGCCCTAGCTACTTGTTTTTTCTGTTTGTTGTAACAATTCTTCTGGACGAGACCCGGCACGAGGCGCATCAGCAGGTAAGTCGTGAGGCTCCATGACACCCTTCGGCAAGTAAGCTAGTTCTCGCAGTGGGGTAACCATCGGGTCATTTGTGACTTTGTAAGGCAGACGACCTAGGGCTACGTTGTCATAGTTCAATTCATGGCGATCATAAGTGGATATCTCATACTCTTCTGTCATGGATAGGCAGTTAGTTGGGCAATATTCCACACAGTTGCCACAGAAGATACAAACTCCAAAGTCAATGCTGTAGTGTTTGAGTTTTTTCTTTTTGCTGGCTTTTTCAAATTCCCAGTCCACTACAGGCAGATTGATTGGACAAACCCTGACACAGACTTCACAGGCGATACATTTATCAAATTCAAAGTGAATCCTGCCGCGAAATCGTTCGCCAGGAATCAATTTTTCGTAAGGGTACTGTACAGTAACTGGGCGACGCTGCATATGGTCGAAAGTTACAGCTAACCCTTGACCAATGTAACGTCCGGCTTGTACTGCTTCTTTGGCGTAATCACCAATTTGTTTGAGGAACTTGAGCATTGTTAGTGTTTCTCTCTCTTTTCAATTCTGAATTTAAGGTTTTAGATCACATCTAAAACCTTAAATTGGTTTATCCGCCAAAGGCGACGGGAAAGGCAAGTTTCAGAGCTGCGGTTATTAGAAGATTAACCAAAGCGATTGGTAACAAAAACTTCCATCCTAAATCTAGCAGTTGGTCAATTCGCACCCGTGGTACTGTCCAACGCACCAAGATAGCGATAAACACTAGTACATAGGCTTTAATTAGGGTCATGACGATACCCAATGAAGCGGTTGCTACCTGCAACACGGGATTAAATTCACTGACTCCCAGCCAATTAGCTATTACATTAACGGGAATGGGAAAGTCCCAACCACCTAGATATAAAACTGCTACTAGTAGAGCAGAAAGCACTAGGTTGACATAGGAACTAAGGTAAAACAGGGCGAATTTCATGCCAGAGTATTCGGTTTGATAACCAGCAACAAGTTCTTCTTCCGCTTCGGGTAAGTCAAAGGGTAACCGTTCGCATTCTGCCAGGGCTGCTATCCAAAAAATTAGTAACCCCACTGGTTGGCGCCAAATATTCCAGCCGAGGATACCATAGCCAGACTGCTGGTTAACAATATCAATGGTGCTGAGACTGTTAGACATCATGACTACAGCCAACACGCTCAAGGATAAAGGAATTTCGTAGCTAATAGATTGGGCAGCTGCCCGCAAGCCACCGAGGAGGGAATATTTATTATTGGATGCATAACCAGCCATTAACAACCCAATGGGGGCAATGCTAGAAAACGCAATCCACAAGAAGATTCCCATGCCTACATTTGTAATCACAATATTTTGTCCAAAGGGGACAATCAGATAGGACAGAAATACCGGCAGTACAACTAAAATGGGTCCGATGGTAAATAGCCAAGGGTCAGCCTTGGCTGGTACGATGTCTTCTTTAAATATCAGCTTGAGACCATCGGCTACCGGAGCCAGTAAGCCAAAGGGTCCAATAAATTCTGGACCAATGCGCTGCTGTGCTGATGCCGAAATTTTCCGTTCTAACCAAACACAGACTAGCACCCCCACTGTTGCTCCAATGAGCATTAGTATCATTGGCAAGGGCATCCAAATGGCTTTGGCTGTCCCGGCTGGTATCCCTAAATCCATCAAGGATTTAATAAACGTTCCTTGGAGGTCAATTCCTGAGTTCATGTTTTCGCTCTTTAAGTCAAGTGAAGTATGAAGTGTGAAGTTATGAAGTATAAAATTTCAGCCTTCATGCTTCATTCTTTTATGCTTTGATGAAGACGCTTGATTGGTAGCTTGCGTGGCTTATCCAGAGATTTTTGCCAATTCTCATGCCTAGTATATCCTTGGATAGCTTGCGTGGCGTAGCCATTGGTTCTTAACTTTGAAGCTATACAAGAACTTCTACTTATGGTTAGGATTGAGATTTCTTTAGCTTGGCGGGGAAAGATAAGGCAGTGAATGAACAATCAATCTCCCCACAACTTTCTTATTTGTTTATCCCCGCTTCACAAAGCAAGATGAAGTGTCCGTTCACCTTGTGGCAAGGGTTATCCTCTGAGATACAGTCACAGTCACATGGGTGACAACGCTGCTGACTGCGAGAGAGCAATGGATCTTGCACCTTGCCATAACTAACTGCTGATTAGTGTGACTGGCAATCAAACTGAGAGTTAACGTTGGTCAATGGGGGTATAAGAAACCTCATGCTTACCGTTATAAACTTGGGTTGGTCGGAATATGCGGTTTTCTGCGAGCTGTTCTTTCCAGTGAGCGAGCCAACCTGCTACACGGGCGATGGCGAAGATTGGGGTAAATAAGTCTGTAGGAATCCCCATTTTTCTATACACCAAACCAGAATAAAAGTCAACGTTGGGATAAATGCCTTTGCCAGCCAATTTTTCCGCCACTACCCGTTCCATTTCTACGGCAATGTCATAGTACTTATCATGGCCAAACTTGGCAAACAATTTTTCTGCCAGGTTTTGTAGGACTGTGGCTCGTGGATCTTTCACTTTATAAACACGGTGGCCAAAGCCCATAATCTTCGCTTTGCGTTGCAGCAGGTCTTCTACGTAGGGACGCACATTTTCTGCTGTGCCAATTTCCTCTAACATCTGAATCACTTCTTCATTGGCTCCACCGTGCAGTGGCCCTCCTAATGTGCCCACGGCGCTAGCAACTACAGCGTAGGGATCAGTCAAAGTTGAAGCAGTTACCCTGGCACTGAATGTAGAGGCATTCATTGTATGCTCGACATGAAGGATCAAGCAGATGTCAAAAATTCTTGCCGCCAAAGGATCTGGTTCTTTCTCGTTGAGCATGTAGAGAAAGTTAGCGGCGTAGTCTAAGTCATCGCGAGGCTTTACGGGGTCGTTGCCTTGTCGCATCAACTGAAATGCCGCCACCATTGTGGGAATAGTTGCTAGCAGGCGCACTACGGCATCCCGAATATAGGCAGGATTGTGTAAGTCTCGGCGGGAATAGAATAACCCTAAAGCCGCAGCTGAGGCTTGTAGAGCATCCATCGGGTGACCGCTCTCCGGAAAGCATTTCATCATATCCCGAATACGATATTTTATCCGCCTGTGGTAGCGAATCTCATCCTCAAATGCTTTCAATTCCTCTTTACTTGGCAATTCACCCCAGATTAAGAGATAAGCAGTTTCCAGAAAGGAACTTTTTTCTGCCAGTTCCTCAACCCGGATGCCACGATATTCTAGAATTCCCTTTTGCCCATCAACATGACTAATACTCGATTGGGCTGCGGGAATGCCTTCTAAACCAGGCTTGTATTCGCACACCATCATGGCAACACCATTTGCTTGTTGAAATATCTGATGACGCTAACTTACCAGAAATGATTGTCGCCATAACAGTAGTCGATGTCGCAACATTCGATAAAAAAATGTTGAAAAGCTGTTAAAGCAAGTACCTGGGCGGTATCAACCAAAACATTTGACTACGACCCAGAGGTGAACCCATTTCTGGTAGTTTTATCCCGATCATACCTGTTTTTTTCAAGACTAAACTGTTTTTGACTTCCCCCCAAAGCAGAATTTCTGCCCAATTGCTCAGACAAGGTTCATGTCCTACCAAGGCAATTTGGCTTTTTTGGGCATAATTTTTGGGTTCTAACCACTCATTTAGCCACCGATGGATATGACCATTGGGAGCAAGATGGAAAGATTCTTCCCAGTCGGTGCTGAGTTTATTTGCTACGAGGATTTCAGCCGTTTGCCGGGCCCGTACCAAGGGGCTGGTGAGAATAACATCAAACTGCAAACCCAGTTTTTTAATTTTACGGGCAACTTTTTCGGTTTTTTGCCGTCCTTTTTGTGTGAGCCGTCTATCTTCGTCTTTAATATCTGGTTGCTTTTCTTCGGCAATACCATGACGAATTAAATACAATTGCATTTGTTGAGTTATGTGAGGTTAGGTAAAGCTAGGTAAAGCTCTAGGCGCTGGTTTTTAGTTAAAAATTTACTGCCAAAGAGTGTATTTTTTAACTCTGAGATCAATTTCCTGGTAGGGGTATAATTATGCTTAATCCCTACTTTATCCATGTTTTTTGAAGTCCCTTGAACCGCTTTTCTTAAGATGGTTTTGAGTAACAATGCAAGGGCTACTAAGACTGAATTGGGTTATCTTTGGGATTGACCAACTTGAGTAGTTTTTGTTTAACTTGAGAATCATATACTTCCCATTTCATTTTTGCATAGGCGGAATTTTCGTTACTACCAGATAAGAAGCCCATGGGTATTTCAAAGCCGCCCGCCCCTGTACGTCCCCCACCAAAAAAACGCCCTGAGCTATCTTGTCCAAAGGCTTCTTTAATAAACTCATCGGGGTCAAGGGTGAGTTTAGCAGTTCTGAGGGAACCAATTACTACTTCTAGCTCGTCTTCGTCGTGAACAATGCCGTACACTACTGCAGTGTGTACGTTTTCTTCTGTCACCAGAAAATCAGCTGCTTGGGGAATAGCGTCCCGGTCTTCGTACCGCAGATAACCAACGCCAGCAATGGAAAAGTTATTTTGCACGATGCGATTTTTTAGCGATCGCTCAATCACATCCATCACTCGCTTGGAACGATTGGCTTGTAAAATGGCGTTCAGCAGTTGAGCATCATAAAATCGACTCAGATATGCAGCGGCCATGAAATCTTCTTCTTGGGCTTGCATTAGCCGATTGGTATCTGACCGCAACCCATGCATCAAAGCAGTAGCACATTTGACGTGCTGACCAATGCTGCTATCTAATGAGAGTAAACCCGATTGTAAATACTGGGTGAAAATTGTTGAGGTGGCTCTTACATTAGGACGTACATCAACAAACTCTGATTTGTGTTCGGACTGTAAGGTATGATGGTCAATTACTGCAATTAGTGGAACTCCTGCTTGTTGCACTGCTGTCAGTAATTGACTTGTTGTTCCCTGGTTGTCAATTAAAATGCAACCTTGATAAGATGACAAGTCCTTGCTTTTGAGGACTTGCGATGTCCAGCGTTGGGCAGGTAATCCAGTGAGCTTAACTAGGGCAATATTTTCTTGATGACTCAGAGTACCAGCATAAACAATTTCGCATTTGATATCATACTGTTCGACTATTAACTGGTAGGTCCAAGCACAAGAAAGAGCATCAGGGTCGGGGAAATCTTGTAGAATTACCAAGTGGCGCTCATGTCGGTGTGCTAAAAGAGTCTTTTGCAGTTCTTCGGATTTCTGAAAAGCCAGGGAATTTCCCCGTTGACCTAAATTTTTCCTATTGTTTCCTTCTCCATTGGATGACGGCAAGGATGGCCTAGTGAGTGAAACTTCCACATCAGCATCCTCTCGGCTAGTTTCTGTGGTCAATAAAAAACTTTCTGATTGCTTTGAGGAAGAATTCAATTGCATAAGGGACATCTTGATAAGTGCGAGCCTCCATTGATTTGTTAAGAAGTACTACAACCAACACTCAACTTTTTTAGAGACACATTCTGATCTTCGCAAAAATATAGCGTTGTTGGCATACTCATCTGGGTTTATTTTCTGTCACTCAAATCCGTGAGCAATCTGCCAAAATTAACTAAATTGCTGCAAAAAACTGAAGACAAATATTTATAGCTTCAAGTATAAATATAACTTTTAACTAAATTTCTTTGGTATTTTTAAATATCATAAAAGTTTTTGTACATACTCCTAATTTTACAGGAATATTTGCCAATGACCGAACCATCTTACAATACTCTGGGGTAAGATAATAAGCCTGTATGTTATCTGTCCAAATGTTTGTCACGAAACTTAATCACATGCCATCCGACATGCACGATTTTCCGTAACTCAAGTTTGCTCAAGCCAGATATTACCTTTAACCATACTGTAAATTCATTTTAACACCCGGGAGGATATAACACCTAATAACAGGTGGCAATTTCTGGAGGTTTTCAGAATTATACCCTTGGCGTTAAAGACCGATTACATATTTTTGCCACTCATTGTGCAGTCCGCTCTTGAGATGTTTGCTCACTTCAAAATAAAGACTACTGTAAGGTTGGCGTGGAGGATGACGCAAAGGCATATGAGCTTCGTAGGGTGTGCGGTTCCCTTTTTTGACGTTGCAACGGACGCAAGCCGTCACAATATTTTCCCAGGTATCCCCCCCGCCGCGTGATCGAGGTATAACGTGGTCTAATGTCAATTCATCCCCGATGTAGCCACAGTACTGACAAGAGTGACTGTCACGGTGCAAGATATTTCGACGGGTAAGAGGAATTTCCTTGTACGGGACGCGCACATAATGCCGCAACCGAATTACAGTCGGCAAAGGAAAATCTGAGTACAGGAATTTACCCTTGTGTTCAATGCGTTCTGCTTTGCCTTTAATTAACAGAATCACAGCGCGACGCCAGCTCGTGATGTTGAGCGGTTCGTAAGAGGCGTTTAGGACTAAAACCTTCCCCATTGGTTAGCGCTCGAGGTATTAGTTTTGCATATATTAACACAAAAATATTCTCTTTGGGAGATGAGAATAAATGATACTTCCGAAATGATTCAGAAATGAAAATGAGTTACAGATGATAATTTCTAACAAGTCCTCATGGTACAAAACTCAGGCCAATTTATGTTAAACCACAGAAAATAGTCTTTATGTGGCTATCAACCCTCCGTAGTAAAAAGAATTTACTCAATAATCACCAATACGTAATTTTGCCAAGTTGGTACTATTGGCGAAACTGATGGAAATCAGATGTGATTACCCATAGCTATTGAAAAAAGTCAAGTTTGACACCCCAAGTATCTTGTTTAAATTCCAGGTTCAAAGGTAAACTTCCTGATTAACTCTGATGTTGCTTCTCCAGGGTGAATAAAAATCAATAAAGAATCACCGAAGCTCACCAGTGGTGTGAGAGGAGTATAAAAAATGTTAAATCGCAAACAAAGCCCCAGTTTTGCTGATAATCAGGAGTGTGACACCTATGCTTGGTTCTCCCAACGCGCTTGGGTGGAAATTGACTTGGAGGCGTTATCGCATAATGTCGAGCAATTGATACAGTTTTTGTCGCCACGTACCCAATTGATGGCAGTGGTAAAAGCTGATGCTTATGGACATGGATCGGTTACAGTTGCTCAAACAGCACTGCAATCGGGAGCCAGCTGGTTGGGAGTTGCTACAGTTCCAGAGGGCATTCAATTAAGGGAAGGTGGAATAAAAGCTCCGATTTTGATTTTAGGTGCAACCCAGACACCAGAGCAAATTCAGGCCATCGTTCACTGGAATTTACAGCCAACTTTGTGCAGTCCCAAACAAGCTTTGATTTTTTCGAGTCTTTTAGAAAAAACTAACCATAGTTCTCCCTTACCCGTACACATTAAATTAGACACGGGAATGTCCAGGTTAGGAACTAACTGGCAAGAAGCCGTTGAATTTGTGCAGTTAGTACAGAACTTACCTCATCTTGATATTGCCAGCATTTATTCCCACTTGGCAACAGCAGATCATCTTGACACCACAGTCATGGAAGAACAGCATAGAAGATTTGAGCAAGCAATCGCCCGAGTCAAAACAATGGGAATCAATCCACCTTGTTTGCATTTAGCCAACTCAGCCGGCACTCTGACGAATCCTGCCTTACATTACGACATTGTGCGGGCGGGTTTAGCTATCTACGGACTTTATCCTGCCCCTCATTTACAAAATGTGATTAACCTCAAGCCTGTTTTGCAATTGAAGGCGCGAGTTACTCAAGTAAAAACAATTGCCGCCGGTACTGGCGTTAGTTACGGTCAACAATTCATCGCCCCCCACGAACTCCGTCTGGCAGTGGTTGGCATCGGTTACGCTGATGGAGTCCCCCGTAATCTTTCCCAGAAAATTCAAGTTTTAATTCGCGGTCAGCGCGTGCCACAAATTGGGGCAATTACAATGGATCAGTTGATGCTGGATGTCAGTAATGTTCCAGATTTACAGGAAGGGGAAGTAGTCACCCTACTCGGCACACAAGGAAAAGAAACAATCTCAGCTGATGACTGGGCAAGAACATTAAACACTATTTCTTGGGAAATTCTCTGCGGATTTAAGCATCGTTTACCCCGTGTGGCAGTGATATAGGGGTATTGGGTATGGGGAAAATAATTTTCCCCATACTCTCTTCCCATATCATATTTTATATGTTAGGATTATGTTCTATGCGGATGTGGCGGAATTGGCAGACGCGCTAGATTTAGGTTCTAGTTCCGACAGGAGTGAAGGTTCAAGTCCTTTCATCCGCATTTCAAAGATTGTATTAACCCAGAGAAAGCCATTCCACAGCACTACGGAAAGAGTTGAATTTTATAAAATAATTAAATTCAATGGCTTGTCAGTTTGCTACAAAAAGACCATGGTAAGGGATTCAAAGATTTTAGGACGACTGTAAGAAGAAATTTCAAGGAAAGGAGGGATGTCCCCGGTTTCAAAAGGATAACCTTTCAGTTGAGTATAAAATCTCTCGATGGTCATTACACCCAATAAAAAGACGCATCAGTTTTACTGATAAAAAAGTTGTTCGTGAACTTAAATTATTGGTTAAATGGCATACCCGTACATATCCAATTAAGTTAATTAAGCGAGTCAGAATTGTTAAACGTCCTGATGGTTTATATGTTCAATTCTGTGTAAATACAGAAGTTAAACAACAACCCAGGATAGCTGATGGTGAAATAGGTTTAGATGTGGGTTTGGAGCATTGTTACTCTGACTGTAATGGATATCATTAACCAAATCCTCAGTTTTTCAGAAAAGCAGAAAAATCCATCAAATACTCTCAACGTCGAATCTACACGAAAATAACGACCAAGAATTACTACAAACCCTGGAAGAAATTATTGCTAATGTTCCCGGGACAGAAACAAGTAATCAATTCGAGGATCATGGAAATATTAAATTTTTTAAGAATATATTGCTATGGTTTACTGTAGGGTATTAGGCAAAATCAAATAAAAACTTATCTATTTTTCCTAAATGCCTGATAATGAATATCTAGGAAAATATATGGCGTCTGAATTGTATCAGATACCATATACTTTGCTATGACTTGGATGAGTGTTTGTGATCCAGTGTGATTACGGGAGAGAAAACACGGAGGTTAAAAGTCAGTTTGTTTACAGATGTTTACTACAAACTAAGCTTCAACTTTTACACCTCTCCAAAAACCAACATAGCCTTCTATATTTTTAGCTTTTTCCTTGGTACTAGGATAGTACCATGCAGCGTCTTTGTTGGTTTGTCCATCAACTTCGATGGTGTAGTAGCTGGCAACACCTTTCCAAGGACAAGTAGTGTGGGTGTTGCTTTCTTGGAAGTATTCTTTTTTGATACTGTCGGGTGGAAAATAATGATTACCTTCTACAACAATTGTGTTATTGCTTTCGGCTAACACAGCCCCATTCCAAATAGCTTTGGGCATAACTGACTTTGCCAATGTACTTTACATTTAACATTTTGACACTCAACAGGCTAAAGCCATGGTAGTTCTCAAAAATTCAGCCTGACGACTTCAGTGATTATAGGTAAAGTGAACTGCCTATTATAAATTTTTCAGTCCATGAAAACTTTAATATTTTCGACTCTTTTATTGGCAATGGCTGTTTACTTACCAGCCAACAGCACCAATATTAAAGGTAATCAAGTAATTTCCAGGAATCACACCACTGAGGATAAAGCATTTAGGGCTTTTGGTACTGAACCGTTTTGGAGTGTCGATGTTCGCCCAAGTGGTGTTATCTACTCGTCATTAGCAAGGGAAGAAAAGCAAAATTTCCCCTATGTCAAACCACTGACAGCTGATGGACGTACCCCAGACACTGTGCAAGTGTATCGATTGGGAAACGAAAAAACCAGTATGTTAATCATCAGGGAATTTGATTCCTGTAGTGATGGAATGTCAGATAAGTTACATCCTTACTCGGCGCTGTTCGTTCAAGGCGATATGGTTTTGGAAGGTTGCGCCAGGAAATTAGATAAATAGCGTCAGTAATTCAGTTAGCTAGTAGCTATTTTTCCGCATTTCTTATCCTGAGTTTTGCAAATTAAAAATTACGAATTACGAATTGGGAATTACAAAATTCTTTACAATTACTTTGTGAACCATTTCTTGAACTATGACGAATCAAGCTCCTATTCCTGTTATTGTTAACGGTGCGGCTGGTAAAATGGGCCGGGAAGTAATTAAAGCGGTGGCGCAAGCACAAGACTTCAAGTTAGTTGGTGCGGTTGACATCAGTCCAGAATATCAGGACAAAGATGCTGGTGAATTGGCAGGTTTAAGCGCACCCTTGGAAGTACCAATTACGAACCAATTAGAACCCCTGCTGGGTTATGTCGCTGGTGACAGACAATCGCCTCCAGGAGTGATTGTAGATTTTACCCACCCAGATGCAGTTTATGAAAATATTCGTAGTGCCATCGCCTACGGTATTCGTCCAGTGGTAGGTACTACAGGCTTAAGTCCAGAACAAATAAATGAATTGGCAGACTTTGCTGAAAAAGCCAGCACTGGTTGTTTAATCATTCCCAATTTTTCCATTGGAATGGTGCTGTTACAACAAGCCGCAGTCACAGCTTCCCAATATTTCGACTATGTAGAAATTATTGAACTCCATCACAACCAAAAAGCGGACGCTCCCAGTGGTACTGCTATTCAAACAGCACAATTACTAGGAGAACTTGGTAAAACTTTTAATCCTCTTCTTGTCAAAGAGACAGAAAAAATACCAGGTGCTAGGGGGAGTTTGGCACAAGAAGGTATTAGAATTCATAGTGTCCGTCTGCCAGGACTAATAGCCCATCAAGAAGTGATTTTTGGCGCAGCAGGTCAAATTTATACTTTAAGACATGATACAAGCGATCGCTCCTGTTATATGCCGGGAGTGCTGCTAGCAATTCGCAAAGTCTTGCAGCTAAAGTCCTTGGTATATGGATTAGAAAAAATACTGTAACTGGCAAACTCAGCACTTATGTTAGTCCCACTGACTCGGAAAAAATTTGAACAACTCATCCCCTTGATTGCTACTGGTCTACAGTACCAGTATTATGCGGGGAAATTTTCAAATTTTTTGCAGCGACTGTTAATTTCTGTAATTGCCATAGCTGTAATTCTCATAGGGGAAATACTGTTGAAGCTGGAATTTGGCCCTGTTACATTTTTCGTTGGCGTAATGGGTGCCTTTTTTTGGCTGTGGTATCCTGTATTTCAGGCAAGTGTACGTAATGCAAAATGCCGTCGTTATAAATACAGTGGCTTTTTTCGTGGTCGAATTTTAGATTGGTGGATTACGGACAAATTGATCGGCAAACAAGAAACTGTTAACAGCAAAGGTGAGTTAGTTATTGTTGAAAATCGAGAAAAACGGATTAACTTAGAGATTGGTGACAATACAGGATTCGCAGTAGAGTTACAAGCACCACTACGTAATGCTCACAAAGTTATTGTTCGCGGTCAAATTGCAGAAATGATTGTCATGTCGAACCGTTCTGATTTGAGCAGTATTGAAGAATTCAGTGATGTTTACATTCCCAGTTATGACTTGTGGGTAAATGACTATCCTTATGTACGAAGGGATTTCTTTCATGAAGTTAGTCGGCGTTTGCGTAGAAAACAACCAGAAAAACCACCCCGCAGTCGTCAGAGAATGGAAGAAACATGAACTAGTCACACCCCTTCTGGGGAAACGAGTGTGAGGTTTTTGTTAACAATGACTGTGCGGATGAAATTACTCATTGGTTTGAACGCGACTAAATTTCCTAACCGTTTAAATCCTCACGCTTAGAAAGCAGGGGCTTGGGCACAGTTTTTGATGGTCATTGGGGCGCACCACGGCTATCCATCCCCACCCTATAGACGGATGGGGAATTTTACAGTGATCGGAGGAGAAAGCTTAGTCCTTGTAGGTGTGGGAGAAATGGGTAGCACCTTGTAAGTTGGCTGGGTCAAGCAAGAATCCCACCTGCTTCCGGCCATGGGAGTGTCAAAAGGTTAGTTAACTTTTAATTCTCTCTTGTCATTGACATACTCACTGACCTAGAATGTCATTGATTCTTAACAATGTACAGTAACTACCATTCGTTACGGCCTCATAGTCACTATCAATGATTGCTAAACTTTGATCATCAGTTAAGTGCCATTCCATTGCTATTCATCCCTGAGATACCAGCTTTCAGCTTATCAGCTTCAGATAACCCTGGGTGCTGAGTATTTTGATTTTTACTCAGCACTCATTAACTCAGGACTCAGCATTTGAAGAAGGACGAGTGAAAAGAGGGGACAGATAAGCAACTAAAGCGCCAATGAGAAAACCAGAGATATTGCGAACTAAAGGCAACCAATCACTAGTACGCGTTACCACTGGGCCAATACCAAAGGCAATAAACAAAATTCCCCACAAGGGTGAAAAAATTAAAGCCCATTGCCAAGCAATCACCTGTCCTTCTTTTTGGGGATGAGCTGCAAATCCACAAACTATTCCCCCCACAACTGAGGTAATCAGTGTCAGTATCCATTGTTCTCTGGGTAATCCAGGCACTACGGAACAACCTCCCTGAAGCAAACAGGTTTCCACTGAATTTAAGGCTTGCAAAATTGCTTGGTCTTCGCCTTGTTCTCGCACAAAATATAAATTGCCGAAGCGGGTTTGCAATTCTATCCAAAAAGTCCGGGGTAGAAGTTCATAAACGGCATCCCCCACACTAAAGCTGAGAATGTTACCGCCACGAGCATCAGCAACTAGCAAAATACTTTTATCATCTAGATGCCAATAATTAATTACTGCCCGACCTGGGGTGCGGTCATACTGGGTTAATACTCGCAGTTTCCAACCAGTTTGATCTTCAAATTTTTCTAAATCTTTGACCAGTTCTGCTTCTTGAACATCTGTGAGAGATTTAGCTAAATCTATAACTGGAGTTTGGAAGTTGGGTAATAAGTCAGGATTATCATAAGCAAGTGCTGGAGGCGAGTGCATTACCCACATTGACCCAGCCAAGAAAAATACAGCAATAGATACTAGAGTTCGTCGCCAAAAACAAGACTGCATGGACGTTATTATACAAGTATAGACAGTAGAAGTGAACAAGTCGCTTTAAAAGAGTATGGGAAAAGTGATACTTCTTTACACTTGTTTACTTTACTCTAATCTAAGAGATTTAAGCAAAGCTTAGTTTGAAAATGGAAATTAGGGAGTGGAGGTTAGGGACTAGGTATTGAGATGAAAAAGTTTTCTCCCTGCTCTCTACTCCCTACGCTTCATTGCTTCTCGTTCCCGCAACGTTAGCGATGGTTTTTCACTAAGCTTTTCAGTAATTGGTAAACGTTCAACTCGCCTTGCTGGTTTTGGGCGTGTAAAGGAGTGCCAAGCAGTCTTCACACCTACAAACAAGCTGCGGGTGCTGATTTGAATATTTTTAGCTTGTTTTTTCGCACTACTGAGGCTTTGGTCAACTTGCTTAACGACTTTACCTGCGCCTTGCACACCTTCACTGACTTCATCGGTTAAATCTCTGATTTCCATGCCTGTTTTGCGGATGGAAATTAGAGTAGGTGGTAACTCCCGTGAGAGAGTATCAAATAGCTTTTCTGCACTGCGAGCAGCACGTGCTAACTCCTGTAAAGCAGGTATAGCAGCTACCAAAACAGCAGTCAGACTGGCGGCGACTAAGAACAAAGACAGTCCCAACCAAAACAGGGGATCAATCACGGTTATGCCATCTGTGAGCTTTACAATTGCTGGGAAAAAGAATCCGAGTCTTTTTGAGCTTGTTGCTGCTTCAAGGTTTGGCTTTCGCGTTGGCTAGCATCTACACCAGCAGCGATCGCTTCTTGCAGTTTTGCCAAAGTATCATCCCAATTTCGCAGTGCGCTAGCAGAAAGACGATCTGCTTGAATTTGTACACTGGTTGATATGTCTTCTGCCAAGTCTGGGATGGCATTGGCAGACTTTTGCAAAATTTTACGGGTTTCGCGCCCTGTGCGAGGGGCTACGAGCAAACCAGTTAAAGCACCGATGGTAGCTCCCAGCAAGAAACCGCCAAAAAATACTCCAGAACGGTTATTAGACATCTTAATTGTTTCTCTCCTTACACCCATTTTAGATGTGATTTTTCCCCTAGCAAGATTCAAATGATTCTATCTAATTAATCTATCGTGACAAGATATCAGTGGGAAATGTTGCTTTTATTTAGGGATGGTTTTTTTGTTGATATCCACTCTATTCTGCCGAAAAAGCGGTGCGAAAATCCCTTTGCTAAAGATAACAGGCTGATAATTTGACGTATTTCTTGGATTTGTACTTGTAGTTTTTGGTTTTCCTGGCGGAGGTTATGAATCTCTTGCTGGCTAATATCAATATTTTCAGGTGCTTTATGTAGGAATGCATGAGTTTTAAGTTCATAGGCGTTTAGTTTATCAGCTATGCGCCCTATCCACTGCTTTAGTTTCCACACTCGCCAAGCTATGTAGACTAGTAACAGTGAGATAAGAGTATTAATTACGACAACAGTCGTGATCATTATTTATCTTGACCAAGCTCAACTTTAGGGAATTATTCTCTATGCCTGTGAATTGGTTCTGACTTCATGATAGCGACACAGCCTCAGTGTTAATAGTTTTTACAAGGCTTTCTTGGGGAAAGTTTCATATTTACCAAAATTTCAAGTTGCCAGATCCTGTTTATCAAGCTAGTGTGGAGAGCTGCTATTGCTCTTGGCGTAGTAATTTCTCTTAGGATCTACAGATAACTGGAACGATGATTGAGCTTGGTTCACTGGTGCAGTCCCAGAAAAACTATTTGGGAATAGGAAAAGTTACTGAAATATCTCAACCTGATGTGATGGTTGAGTATTTCTGCTCAGGAGGGCAACGCCTCCAAAAAACTTTACCTTTAGATTCCTTAACTCAAGTGAGGCTAAAGCCTCAAACTCGATGCTATATTAGCTCATCAACCCAGGATAAATGGTTGATTGGCCGAATTTGTACCTGGGATGAAGACACAGAAATGTATCAAATTGATTTACCAGACAAGAAGACTACAATTGCGACGGAACAAGAAATTTATGTCCGTTGTAACATACCTATCTCAGACCCGATTGAAACTCTGGCAATGAAGGGTCACGAAACCCCCTACTTTCATGACAGAAGATTAACTTTTGTTAAAAGCTTGATTCATCAACGCGCTGTAAGTCGCGAGATGACAGGGCTGATTTCGGCGAACATTGAACTTTATCCTCACCAAGTTGAAGTTGTCCGGCGGGTACTGGAAGACCCAATTCAACGCTATTTACTAGCAGATGAGGTGGGACTGGGAAAAACTATCGAAGCTGGTGCTATTCTCCGTCAATTCCTGCTAGATGAACCAAAAAAAGGTGCGGTGGTGCTAGTTCCGCAATATTTGCTGCAACAATGGCGGACTGAGTTAGAAAATAAATTTTACATCTCCCATTTTGGTAAACGGGTGGTGGTGTTGGCGGTTGAAGATATCCATAGAATCAACCTAACAGCGAATATTGGCTGCTTAATTGTAGATGAAGCCCACCATATTGCCGCCATGGCAACTTCTGGGGATGCGGCGGTGCGTCAGCGTTTTGAGTCTTGTAAAATTCTGGCTCATAAAAGCGATCGCTTGCTTTTACTATCTGCTACTCCTGTCCTCAACCACGAGCAGGATTTTCTCGCCATCCTGCACCTACTCGATCCCATCACCTACAAACTTCATGATTTGACAGGTTTTCGCGCCAGAGTCAAAAAATACCAAGAAATTGGCAAATTTCTCCTTTCTTTTCAAGAAAGTGCCAAAAATGACAAAGTTCTCACAACTCACCTCAAGGAATTGCAAAATCTCTTTGCTGAGGATGGGTGTTTGATGAATCTGGCGGACAATTTAAAAAATTGTTTAAAAGCCAATCCTGCGGAAAAAGAGGAAATTATTCTGGCAATTCGCAATCACATTAACGAAACCTATCGGCTACATCGTCGAATGCTTCGTAACCGTCGTGCTGCTATAGAGGATGTTATATTTGATCGGGATGTGAGACCAAAAGAAGAATATGATTTAGACGAGCGATCGCTGGATCTTCATCAACTTATGGAAAAATGGCGTACTCTCGCCCCTAAAAACCAGCAATATCAGCGAATTTTTCTGGTTTTATTTCTAGCTTCTGGTACTTGGTTAGGTATTTTAGAACAGGTCATTACTTCACGCCTAGCAGGTAAATCTTCATGTCAACTGATCCGAGAGTTCAAAGAATATGACCTTAGCATTTTAACTACAACCGCTAAATTTCCAGAGGAAGAAGAAATTTTGCAATGCTGTTTGAAAATTCTTCGTCAGTCGGGAGAAGAGGGAGAACGCACACAAAATTTGCATACATTGCTACTCAATCAGCTAGCTGCATACTTTAAAATTTCCCCAAGTATTCGCAGAAATAAGCAAGAATTAATCACAAGAATACAGCATAGAATTCGACGACCTATTCCAGGAGATGTTCTGCCTAAAATTGTCGTGTTTACAAGTTTTGCACAATCTTGTCAACAAATTGTGCAATGTTTATCTCATAGCTTTGGTGCAGAAACAGTCGCTAGCCATCAATTTAGCGAACCACGAGAAAAAGTTGAGGCAAACTTAACTAGATTCCAGAATAACCCCAAGTGTTTTATTTTAGTGTGCGAGCGGTCAGGAGAAGAAGGACTGAACCTACAATTTGCCGATTGCTTGATTCATTTTGACCTACCCTGGTCACCTAATCAATTAGAGCAAAGAATTGGCAGATTTGACCGCATTGGTAGCAAAATCGGGATTCAATCTTTTGCATTGATTGGCCCATACTTGGAAGACAATCCCCAAAATGCTTGGTATCAACTTCTCAAAAATGGGTTTGGCATCTTCGAGAAATCAATTGCAAGTCTACAATTTTATGTGGATGAAAAATTGGGAGAATTAGAAACCGCTTTGTTGCAATCAGGTGCTGCGGGATTGTTAGCAATGATTGAGCCAATTCAGCAAGAAATCACTGCCGAAACTTTGAAAATTAGCGAGCAAACTGCTTTGGACGAAATTGATATTCTTGATGGAAATACTACCCAATATTTTCAAGACCTCGATGATTACGATGCTAGTCATTTAGAAATTAAACAAGCAACTGAAGGCTGGATGTGTGATGCACTAGGATTTAAGTCAGTTAATGAGCCGAATTCGGTAGAAATTAGGCGTTATAAACCAACAACGCGCACTTTGGTTTCTGTAGACGAGCTAAAAACTCACTTTGCTAATAATAATACAGACCAATTTGGTACTTACAATCGCCGGATCGCCAACCAAAATTCTGGCGTTAAACTATTTCGCATTGGCGAAGGATTGATAGAAGCACTCGTGAGCTATATCAATTGGGATGATAGAGGTAAAGCTTTTGCCCTATGGCGCACCGACGAATCTTGGGATGCTACAAAAGGCAAGGAATGGTTTGGTTTCCGATTCAATTATGTAGTGGAAACACATTTAGCAAATGCAAAGCAGGTTTTAACAAACCACAAACTAGATAGTTCCCACTACAAAACCTTGAAGCGCCGTGTGGATGCTTTCTTTCCCCCCATGTTAGAAACTATCTTTGTTGATGCTCGCTGTCATCCTATGAGTTTGGTAGAAGATGAATTACTTTTAAATATCTTGCAACGGCCTTATAAAGATAGAAGCAGTGATAAATGTAGGGACTTTAATCTAGCAAAAGAGCGCTTAGGAATTATTGATGCTTTTGTCCATGCTACCCAGTGGCAAAATTTTTGCCATCAAGCGCGTAGTAGCTCTGCGGAATTGCTCCTCAAAAATCCTGAATTTATGGTATTGCACGAACAATATGCTCAAATCACCGAGGAGAAATTAAACAAAAAAGTAGAGCAATTACACCTGCGTCTAAATTGGCAAAATGAGGATGATGCACTGGCTGCAGAATTGCAAATCGAAAGTGCATTAAGGGAATCGATTTTAGCAGGAATTCGCCAGCCTCAAATTCGGCTCGATTCTGTTGGTTTCATGATTGTATCTGGGCGAAACCCTCTGTAAGTCTTGCCAAGCATAAGTAACAGTTCTAACTGTAATTATTGCAATCCTGTTTGATTTGTAAATACTGCGAAGTTAAGATCCCCGACTTACTGAAGCGGTTGGGGATCTTTGAGGCTCCTACTTATTTAAGATTATTATATATAAATAAAAGTGAATATTTACAAAAACCTCAGACTTGGGTAAAATGTTACAAATGAAAACATCATTATTCATGGTAATTGATTAACTATAAAGTTAATCAAAATAACTATTAATCTTAACTGTCATAGTCACAAAAGTCTTTTAGTAACTTTTTGTTAATTTATGAACGTAGTATTTCAATAATTAAACTTCATAAAGTTATAAATCCCTGTATTAAGTTTTTAATAACACTTGTCTCAGCTTGTATATTCAGGCGTAATCTGCTGGCTAAATTGTGTAATCTAAAAACAGCTAAGCTAATGATAAACTTGAGGTCTTAATGACTCCTAAAATTCTGCGTCAGCTTTGGGCTGTGGTGGAAAATTCTCAAACCAAGATCCTATTGCAGATGGATGATGCTAGCTTGGTACAATGGCTCGTAAAACAAACCACAAAGCAAGCATTGTTAGACCCCCACGAAACTGATTACCTCAGCGAATACATTCAATCACGGCTAACCCTTATACGTGATATGGCCTATGAGCGTCAGTGTTAAAACTAATCATATCTTAATAGTCCACAGTCAATACTGAAAAAGTTTTGGATTTTTAGATTGATGATACCGACTCTTGGGTTACAAGTGGGGGATTTGAGATTGATAACCAGGTACAGTAGCTTCTCTCAAAACAAAAAATAATCCAAAATCCACGATCTACAATTAGTGCAGTCAAGACTATTGACTATGGACTATTAACTATGGGTTGTTTTGAGGCAAATAACCTTCAAGTAAGCAATCAGAACCTACCACACGCCAACGAACTCGTTCCAAGGTCAGGGCTTCGGTCATAATCGTAAAACCTAAGTCACCCACAGGTGTAGGGGCACGACTACCACCGATGATTTTAGGAGCAATAAAAGCCATAATTTTTTGTACTGCACCTTGAGCGATCGCACTGGCAGCCAAAGTACCACCGCACTCCCACAACACGCTACAAAAACCCCGCTCATATAAGTGAGCCATTACCAAATTTGGTGTCAGGGATGCTAACTCCATCACCTCAACTCCCTGTTGCCGCAAGAAATTTTGGAACTCAGGGGAACTTCCTTCCTGTGTCAACACTAAAGTGGAAGCTTCCGCAGTTTCCCACAGGTGGGCATCTTTAGGCAAGTTGAGGTGACGACTCATCACCACCCGCAGAGGATTATGGGCTTCTACCTGATGAGTGGTTAAGTAAGGATTATCTTTTCGGACTGTATTACCACCGACAATTATGGCATCACACCCTGCCCGTATTTGATGAACTTCGCCACGGGCATCTTCGTTTGTTACCCAAGCACTGTGACCAGAGCTAGTTGCAATTTTTCCATCTAAAGTCATGGCATATTTTAAAATGCCCAAAGGTCGTTTGTGGAGGATGCGATAAATAAAAGCTTCATTGATCTGATAACAGGCTTCGGCTTCCACCCCTACAACTACTTCTATACCAGCCGCACGTAAGCGGGTAATACCTCCTCCACCGACTAAGGGATTGGGGTCAACTATACCTACGACTACCTTAGCCACGCCAGCCGCGATTAAGGCTTCGGAACAGGGAGGAGTACGTCCGTGATGATTACAAGGTTCAAGATTAACGTAGACTGTAGCACCACGGGCGCGATTCTTTTCAGTCGAGGGTGCGCCAACGCCTGCTGCTTTCAAGGCAAAAACTTCTGCATGAGGCTCACCTGCACGGGGATGAAACCCTTCCCCAACAATTTCCCCATCTTTGACAACAACCGCCCCTACTAGGGGATTAGGTGAAGTGCGTCCCAAAGCACGGCGCGCTAGTGCCAAACACCGTTGCATCATCGCCCGGTCAAAGTCGCTGCCTATTTTCTGTTGTTCTGGTGAATTAGATTCAACTGGGGATAGCGCAACCGCTGAGTTGTCAGTTAGCAATATCAGCTCATTTTCCTGAGTATCATTGACTAATGATACATTTGTTTGAGCAAACACGGGGAAATTATCCATATTTTTAGGCGGTACTTTCAATATTTTGCACGCTGGCTGCTATCGTGATACTTAAACATTGACATACTGCTATATAAATCCTAGAGAAATCTAGACATTTATTTCTTACTTTTCTTAATTCAGTGGTCGCAATTCACTATTAGGTTAAGTATGACCACTGTAACGTGAGTTCTCTTGCTCCATTAAGATAGGGTTTGATGTTTAGTTCCTGCCTCATTCTGGTAATGTCGGCATTAACCAGTCCACAGGTTAACACTGTCTAACTAACAGCTTTGGCCACGCCACTTGCTCCACTTAGTCAAGAGCACCAGGGCCAATTTTATTTCCGTCTTAAATCTTATCAGCAACTTCTTTTAACTCATCAATAATTTTCTTATTTTTCTGACTTCTAGATCCATACAGTCTGGCACTAAATAGAGTAATTATCTCTAAAACATCCTGAGCTAAATCTTCTTCAAAACTAGAGTCTTCAGTTCTATTAATAACTACAATTTCAGTCCCAAAATGTTCACAGAGACTAAAAATCAATTCACTACCAAATCTTAGTAGTCTATCTTTGTGGGTCAGTACAAGCCGTTCAACCTTACTATCAACTATTAATCTAATTAATCTTTTTAATCCTTTCTTGCTGTAGTTTAACCCAGAGCCTAAATCTTCTATAATTTCAAACTGCCAACCGTTTTGAGAACAAAATAATTCAACAACTTGTTTTTGTTGTTCTAAATTTTCTTTTTGTTCATGACCAGAGACTCGGCAATAACCAATTGTGTAAGATAATTCAGGTTTTATCCCTAATAATTGGGCTAAATCATAACGCCTGTGACCACTAGCTGTCCTTTCAGGAATTAATTTACCTTCAGATTCCCACCTTCTAAGTGTCGAAACACTTACACCTTTAAGTTTTGCCGCTTCAGATATAGACAACTTACTCATAATGCAAGTATAGCATACATTCTGGCTAGATATAAGCAATTATAAATATAAAAATTTAATCAGTCGCTAACCCTCCTTAAGCTTCCACGGTGTAGCCAAAGGCGATAAATTAGTTGCTGCACTGAGATCCCCATCCACTTCAAAACCACATTTGTCAGACTAATCAGTTCTCCGGGATAAGAAGGCTTTTCTTTCTTGTGTCCACAGTGATAACAAATTTTTACTGGATGGACAAGATTTATCAGCAATTATGATTTCACAACCAAACTTTTTAGCTTTATGTTGTAGCCGACGTTTTAGCTCATAGAATGTACAGTCAGCTATAGCAGTTGTCAATATTTTTTTATTTATTGTACAGCGCCAATAAATCCTCAAATCTTCACTCCTCGAAAACAAGGATGTATGTGAATGGCGGGATTTTAGTCTGGAAACAGCAATTGCATCCACAGGTCCTTTGAACATCGCCTAAATCAACGGTCTATGATGGTGCGAAAATATTTCCCAGCGTTGTTCTTCCTTCGGTTCACGAGTACAGAAAAACAACAACGCCACTGTTGTCAACCCTGCTCTAACAGCTTAATTTTTCGCCACCAGAGGTTTAAGGGATAATATAGTATGGGTGCCCAAAGACTACTGAGAATGGCAGAAGCCAGCGCTACCCGTTGATAGTATGCCCAAATATATTTAACCTTGCGTACACTTTCCCCGCTGTAAGCATTGCCCATCAAAGTTAATTGAAGTCCAAAGATAGTTTCTGCGACAATTGCCATTACGAACACAATTAAGGCAATAGAGATAAAGTCTTCTTGAATAAAACGGTGCTTCTGCACCAAAGCAGTCAAAAACCCTACAAAACCCAAAGTAATTGCATGGGTAGGATCAGGTGATGTCATAGCATCTTGAATTAGCCCCAGAACTACACCGGCTAACATTCCTTCCCAAACCGAGCGTTTCACGCTCCAAGCCACCACCCAAATTAACAGCCAATTCGGTCCAATTCCCAATAATTCCATACCTAAAAAGCGGGTTGGTAACATCAGTACACAAAACAGTACAGACCCAACCGTTATTGACCAATTTAGCAGTTGACGTATAGCTGGAGGCCAATGAGCAAGAGACTTATTTTTTAACATTTTGAATTTTCGCTGTGGCGCTCTTGGCTTACTATGCCTGGGAATCCTAAATGAAGGCATCTTGATTGTTTTGATTCAATTCTTGGTTTCCAATTGTGGTTTAGTGGGCTATGCCTAATCCTTACCCTGGCTGAACGGACATACAACCACCCAATCTAATGATAGTATCGGTGGTAAAAGCTCAACTTTTGCCACCGATACTGAAGATTGTTTTAAATCTAAAGATTTAACTCGTCCAACTGGCACACCAGCAGGAAACCTCCGACTGTAGGTAGATGTAGAAATTAAATCTCCTACTCTAACGTTTGGAACTTTTTCATAAAATTCCAGCACTGCTTCAGCGGACAAATTTCCCCGTAAAACGCCCTTGGCGGAGGTGCGGTTAATTGTTACACCCACTTGACTATTGAGGTCACTAATTAACAACACACGACTAGTATTAGGAGTTACACTCTGTATTAAACCTACTAAGCCGCCATCAGTTTTGACTATAAAGCCCTTTTGAATGCCCGCATTCGATCCGCGATTCAAGATAACTTGTTGCCACCAATGGTCAGCGCTGCGTCCCACTACCCGCGCTGCAATTGGGGGGGATGAGATTGGAGTTTTCTCAACGTAGCCTAATAAATTTTGTAGCTTTTGATTTTGAGTTTCCAAATCAGCTATACGCGTTTGTAACTCCCAGAAGCGGGCATCATTGAGAATTTCTTCTGGATCTTTCCCTGTTTGTAACATTTGCAATGGACGGCTGATGATTTGGTACATTTCCAACAGTAAATGAGCCTGAGTCTGTCTCAATATCCACGCACTACTTACTACTACAGTTAGTAAACCAAGTTGTAGTAATTTACGATTCCACCAACGACGTACAGTAACCATCTATACCTGATTTTATAAATTCAAAAGATATCAGATTCTATTTGTTTGATATGAAACTCAAATTAAAACCAAATAGAACCTAATATCTGACATTTCTCATTACATATTGCGAGAACTTCCGCTCAAAACTCGTTCTAGCTGTTTGTTTTCTAACACACGACCTGTTCCCAGCACAACACAACAGAGAGGGTCTGCGGCAATGTGGGTAACAATCCCTGTCTCATGACTGATGAGGGTATCAATGCCTTTGAGCAAAGCACCGCCACCAGCTAGCATGATTCCTCTGTCAATAATATCTGAAGCTAATTCAGGAGGTGTGCGTTCCAGTGTCCGCTTCACAGCCTCTACGATGACTGATAGCGGTTCCAACATACATTCACGAATTTCTGGTGCTTTGAGTGTGACAGTTCTTGGTAGACCAGAAAGCAGGTGTAAACCTCTGACTTCCATGATGGCATCATTATCATCATTAGTTGGATAAGCGGAACCAATGCCAATTTTGATATCTTCAGCAGTCCTTTCTCCAATCACCAAGTTATGAACTTTTTTGAGATACACGATGATGGATTCAGTTAATTCATCACCAGCGATGCGTACTGATTCACTGATGACAGTACCTTCAAAACTAAGTACTGCAACTTCTGTTGTGCCACCACCAATATCAATAATCATATTCCCTGTTGCCTCAGAAACAGGTAGCCCAGCTCCTATTGCTGCTGCTATTGGCTCATCAATGAAACGCACATCTCTTGCGCCGGCTTGGTAAGCGGCATCCTCCACAGCCCGTCTTTCTACCCCCGTAACACCACTGGGTATGCCAATGACAATTCGAGGTGAAATTAGAGATTTACCGTCATTTACTCGGTGGATAAAGTGTTTTAACATTAGCTCGGCTGTATCAAAGTCAGCGATTACGCCATCACGCAATGGACGGAGGGCAATCACATTCTCAGGTGTACGTCCGAGCATTTTTTTAGCTTCTTCTCCCACTGCCAGTGCCACTTTTTTGTTTTGATCGATAGCAACTACAGAAGGTTCTTGGAGTACGATACCTTTCCCAGATACATAAACTAGGGTGTTGGCAGTACCGAGGTCGATACCCATATCCCATGATGAGCGAAAGTTACTAAAAAGCCCCACGCGTCTCTACGCCCCTTATTTGCAATACTTGTTGGCTAAAAAACTGTTAGAGTTGATAGTGCTGGATCTTATTGTGTTTTCTACCTGGAGTCCAGCAGGAAGGCTATTTTCCGTGAGCCTTTAGCCATCCTTGCTAGCTTTTTGGTGTTCATACTGTCGATATTCTCTAACTACTTCGATATATCCGTACAGTTTTTGAGTTTATTCAGTTGATTTATCGCATTTTTATACATTACTTTACTGCTAAGTTTTTAACATATTTTCAAGACCTTCACAATTGGTTATGATAAAAATAAAAAAATATCAGTAATTTTTTACTAAAAGGCCAAACCCATGAGCATTAATATTGTTAACCTTGTTGGTCGTGTAGGCGGCGATCCCGATATTAAATATTTTGAATCTGGTAAAGTTGTGTGTAAATTAACACTAGCAGTTAATCGGCGAGGGCGTAAAGATGAAAAACCCGACTGGTTCACCTTAGAACTTTGGGACAAAACGGCAGAGGTAGCAGGCAATTACGTGCGTAAAGGGAGCTTAATAGGTGTAAAAGGTTCGTTAAAGTTTGACACATGGAATGATCGGCAAACAGGAGTCAACCGTTCTACACCAATTATTAGAGTAGATCAATTAGAATTATTAGGTTCCAAGCGCGATACGAGCAATGATATAGATATGTCTCCAGAAAACTTTTGATCGTCATTAATCACTGGTTATTGCCAATGACTAATGACCAATCACTAATGATTAATAACCAATTTGGAGTGTCACCGATGCTTCTACCTGCTGTTCACCACCAATTACAGGGGTAGAATAATCAGCACTAGCTAACTTAGCAGCCTCGACACGCTGGAACATCACCGGAAGTGGGGACGCACTGGCAGCATTGACTTGAATACTGAGCACTTCCTTAGCCTTGAAACCCAGGGTACTGAAAATAGCATTAGCTTGTTGTTGAGCATCTAACGTCGCTTGTCTGAGTGCTTGTTGTTGAGCAGATGCGATCGCTTCATCACTAGCCACAAAACTAACACCGTTAATTCCTGTTGCACCAACTCTTACGGCCTCATCTAAAACATTACCGACTTTATCAGTGTAAATACGAAAGCTCACAGTATTATTAGCAGCATAGCCAGTAATTCTTTGGGCATTATTGTTGTAACTATAAACTGGATTGAGGCTGATACCAGTGGTTTGTAATTTTTCCACGTTTCGAGTTTTGAGCAAAGCAACTACAGCTGATGATCGGCGAGCCGCTTCTTCTTGCGCTGACTGTGCCGTTTTGCTTTGAACTTCTACTGACAGACTCACTTGCGAGAGCGTAGTAGGGATTTTTGCCACACCGCGACCGCTAACACTCAGAGTTCGCAACAATTTTCCTTGCTCTTGGGCTAACCCTGGTTGAATGGAGATTATACACAATAATAGAGCTACTGATATAGTTTTCCAATAATTCCCAGAGCGGAACTGAGAAAAGGATACAGCTGTTCCATACATAAAATTTGCACTCCTCTGAAAAGATTCTACAAATGTTTTAAAAAAACATATCTACTAATTCGGCGTTCACTGTCAACAGGTATCTCTGAACTATGATGAACTTATTGAGTAAGCAATTTCTGAGATGTCCTTAGTTTGACACAGGCATAGTCAGAAATAGGGACGGTTACATTTTTGGTAACTCAAAAAATTTATTAAAACTTCTGGAGATTCTTTGATGGCATACTGGCTGCTGAAAACTGAACCAGACAAATATTCCTACTTTAATTTAGAACAGGATGGCAGAACAGTTTGGGATGGAGTCAACAATGCTCTAGCGCTCAAACATATGAGAAATATGCTGGTTGGCGACCTAGTGTTGATTTATCACACAGGCAAAGAACGACAAATCGTAGGCATAGCAGAGGTTATCAGTCAACCTTATGCCGATCCAAAATTAAGCGATTCCAAACGCATAGTTGTAGATATTAGAGCAGTCAAAAGGGTTTCTGTACCTCTCTCACTCACAGCAATTAAGCAGAATGGAGAATTCACAGATTTTGATTTATTGCGGCTTCCCAGGCTTTCTGTCGTGCCAGTATCAGAATTTTACTGGCAAATTATGATTTCATTGACTGACAGTAAAAATAATTGAATGGATGTATTGAAGTAGTAAAACTAAAGAGAAGGACTTTTAAGCAACACATGCAGTTTTTAGATGCAATCAACGTCTATTTTCCTCTGCTAGCTAGTACTACAGAAACAGCAGATAGTTCAATGGTATTAAGCGCAGTGCTACTAAGCTTAGTGATAATTTATCTAGCTAGTAAAGCTGGTGGGGAGTTATCTAACCGAGTAAGTTTACCGCCCGTTTTAGGTGAACTATTAGGAGGTGTGGTTGTGGGCATCTGTGCTTTGCATTTGTTGGTTTTTCCAGAAGGTAGCGCAGACGGTTCTCATTCTTTAATCATGACCTTTTTGCAAATCACTGCGGGTTTAACTCCTGAAGCTACCCCAGCAGTATTTGAAGCACAATCAGAGGTCATTTCTGTGTTAGCAAAACTGGGTGTAATCATTCTGCTATTTGAAATTGGCTTGGAATTGAACTTAAAAAATTTGCTCTCAGTTGGATCCCAAGCCGCCATAGTGGCAGTAGTGGGAGCAATAGTACCTTTTACTGCCGGTACTGTGGGACTAATAACTATATTTGGTATTAGTACTATGCGAGCAGTTTTTGCTGGAGCAGCTTTGACAGCTACTAGTATTGGCATTACATCCAAAGTGCTGTCAGAACTAGGAAAACTCACTTCCAAAGAAGGGCAGATTATTCTGGGTGCTGCTGTGATGGACGATGTATTGGGAATCATTTATCTTAGTGCCAATTTTCTTTGTGACTGTTGGCGCAAAAACAAAGTTAGGAGTGTTGAAACCAGCCATCCCCGGCAATGGAGAAGGTTTAATTATGGACATTTTCCTGATAGCAGTGACCATTATCGGTAAAGTAATTACAGGTTTCAGTGTTTTTGGTGAACGCCAAATAAACCCTTTAGCAATTGGTGTCGGGATGATTCCTCGCGGTGAAGTCGGTTTGGTTTTTGCTGGTGTTGGTGCTGGTAGCCGTGTTCTCTCTAAATCACTAGGGGCAGCAATAATCATGGTGGTTATCCTGACAACCTTTTTAGCTCCGCCTCTTTTACAGTTCGTATTTCCAGAATCAGACAAGTTGATAGCACAGGCAGACAAACTGATTTTAGAGCAAGCCAGTGGGACACCATTGATCGTCGAAAAACCTGAATCGATAGTGTCTACGTCAATGATGGTAAAAGTCGCCAAGACAGCCTTGATTATGGGGATAATTCGAAGAGAAACTGATTGAATGGAAGTAATGGCGACTAGACACCGGAAAAAAAGCAGAATTATCCTCAATCTCCAATTCCCAACCCCCAGTCTCAGGAAACATAGTGCATAAATCTCCGTCCTTGGAGACTGTAAAATTGAGTTTTTGCCTCACTATTATTAGCATTCAAAATGTTATATTTTTCTGGTCTTAACTTGTTTTATAGTGTTAAATTAGATACTTTAAATAAACTAGACATCAGTGAGCGTAACTTTGATGACATCAATGAAAAGTAGTTGAAATTTTTTCCTCAAAAGTATTAATTGCCAGCCATGATACAACTCAGTCCCTCTTGTTGCATCTGAAATACTTTACAGGCGTGAATATTATATCCTGATAGGATCGCAAAGTTAGAGGGAATACTAGTAACTTAAGCCATTAATTGTGTCTTTATAGCAGCACAAAAGTCACAGAACTATGAAAGTGAAAAATTAGGTTGTAACAGTGTGACGATTAGCCAATATGTTGAGATATTGATGGCTCCCATGAACGCAAATCAGGAGAAAGAATTGTGAAATTACACTGGTTACTACCCAGTACCCTAGGAACTATTGTCTTACTATCGTCGCCTGCTGTAGCAGCAAAACTCGAATCTTGGCGTTTTGATGCCAATCAAAATCGTCTGGAAATAGACACTAACGGTGCTGTTCAACCCGAAGCACAACTGATATTCAACCCTACCCGTCTGGTTATTGATTTACCCAACACTACGTTTGGACGGAAACAGTTCACACAGCCGATAGGTGGTGCTGTTCGTGCCGTCCGCGTGGCGCAGTTTGATCCCCAAACAACGCGCATAGTTGTTGAACTCAGTCCTGGCTATACCCTAAACCCCCAGCAGGTGCAATTTGAAAACGTGAGTGCTAGGCGCTGGAGGGTACAATTACCAAGGCCCACACTAGATACCTCGGCTGACCGTAGCCAGGGCAGCCAACCAGAACCTTCTAGAAATATCTACAATGTAGTAACTGTTGACTCGGATGATGATACCAAACCTGATTTCTCTAATAGTATAGTTGCCAGTTTGACCCCAGGCGGAACCCAACTTAAGAGATTACTAGTAACAGGAGATGGTTTTTTTATCCGTACTAACGGCGGCAATCCTGAAGTTAAAATTAATCGCAGCCGCGATCGCAGTACCATCTTTATGGATATAGCTGACGCGAGTTTGTCCACCAGTCTGACGCAGCAAAATAATGAAATTAACAGACATGGTGTTAGTCGCATCGAATTCACAACCTTAAACACCCAACCACCTACCGTTCGCCTGACCTTGCGTGTCAACAAGGACAGCCCAGACTGGCAAGTAAGTAGTAGTAGCGGGGGCGGTTTGGTGGTTTTACCCACTAGTTTTGTTAGGTCACCGGCAAAGGTTAATTCCAACAACTCCCAAAACAATCAGCCTGCACCCCTGGGTACTTCTAGCAGACCAATTGCCAATAATTCCCCAGCAATAATTGAGTCTGTGGAATTGGCTAACAATGATACGCAGTTACTAATTAGAAGCGATAACAAAGTAAATGCTACTAGTGGATGGGATAGATCTTCTGGTTTATTCCGAATAACTATTGCCAATGCTAAATTAGCTACCAACGTTAGAGGTCCGGATTTTAGTGCCAATAGTCCTATTCTCCGGGTACGCTTGCAACCTGAAAACAACACAGTGGTTGTATTGGTGCAACCAGCATCGGGAGTACAAATTGGACAATTAAACCAAGTCAGCAACCAGATTTTGGCTCTAGAATTAAAGGGATCTCGTCAGGTTAGGGTTTTACCTCCAGTTACCCTACCACCCCTACCACCCCCAACCCAAGGGCAACTACCAAGTCCAACTGCCCCTCCCCAACCCAGACCCCAGTCTGCGCCACTTCCAATACCCGCAACCAGAGCAGTGGTGATGATTGACCCTGGGCACGGTGGTCAAGACCCAGGGGCAATTGGTATTGGCGGAATCCGCGAGAAGGATGTAATTTTGCCAATTAGCAAAAGGGTAGCGGAGATTTTGCAGCAAAATGGTGTACAAGCATTATTAACGCGTGATTCTGACTATTTTGTTAGTCTTCCAGGACGAGTGAGCTTGGCGCAACGAGCTAGGGCTGATTTATTTGTAAGCATTCATGCTAATGCCATCAGTTTAAGTCGTCCGGATGTGAATGGTTTGGAAACATATTATTACGACAGTGGTCAGAGTCTAGCTCGCTCGATTCATAGCAGCGTTCTTCAAAATATTAATGTCAGGGATAGAAACGTGCGGCGAGCTAGATTTTACGTTCTCAGAAAAAGCGCCATACCCTCTGTTTTAGTTGAAGTGGGTTTTGTCACAGGTCGGGAAGATGCTGCTAAACTGAGAACCACGGCTTACCAAAATCAAATGGCTGATGCCATCGCTCGTGGTATTCTCCAGTATCTACAACGAAGATAATTAAACCAATATACTGCCTACTTGAATTTTATTAACTGGGAGTAACTGGGTTTGGGGAATTGTGATTCGCTCCTGTTTGGTGTTATCTGCTCCTAGATAACAATTTTTTTAACTCTTGAGGGGATGAGAAAACTAAAACAATGTGATGAGTTCATAAGCCATTAGATCTGTAGCTTCAATACCAGCGAACAATTTTTTGGGAAAAAAAATTCTGATCTGTGAAAGCCGCAGATCAGAATTTTATTGTCACTAGCAAAGTGCAGGCAGTTATACTGTTTGCAAAATATTGGTACTATTAGTCACGAATTTTCTGCTACATTTTGTAATTTATATCCAAAAACCTAAATCAATATCTACCTGTGTATTCATCCTCTATCTTTGACAGCAATCTTGAGAATTGTTTTGATAAAGAGCCACAACGCGCTCCCATCGGTGTTTTTGACAGTGGTGTTGGTGGGCTGACAGTCCTGGGACAACTTTATCGCCATCTACCCAATGAATCTATTATTTACTTTGGAGATACTGCTCGGTTGCCCTATGGCATTCGTTCACAGGCAGAAATTTTACAGTACGTGCGTGAAATTCTTAACTGGATGCAACAGCAACGTGTAAAGTTGGTGATCATGGCTTGTAATACTAGTTCTGCCCTAGCACTAGAAATAGTTCGCAAGGAATTTAGTTTGCCTATTCTCGGAGTCATCCTACCGGGAGCTAAAGCAGCCGTGGAGCAAGGAAAGCGTGTTGGTGTAATTGCTACACCAGCCACCGCTAAAAGTAATGCCTATCGCCATGCTATTCTGGAAATTGATCCGAATGTGCAAGTCTGGCAAGTCAGTTGTCCTGAGTTCGTGCCACTCATTGAGCAAAATCGCATTCATGAACCATACACTCATGAAGTAGCACGTTCGTATTTAGAGCCGTTGATACAGCAGGAAATTGATACCTTGGTTTACGGCTGTACTCATTATCCCCACCTTGCACCAGTACTGCGATCGCTTCTCCCCTCTCAAGTCATATTAATTGATCCAGCTGTACACGTTGTAGCAGCTTGTACTCGAGAGTTAGACCTTCTCGGCTTAAGGAATACATACCCGCCAGTTCCAACTCGCTTTGCTGTCAGCGGTTGTCCACAACAGTTTGCTAAATCCAGTGTGCAATGGCTGGGCCACACTCCAACAGTTGAGTTTGTGGATTTAACTGATACTCCACTTTCCCAAGTTTAATTAATTTTTATTGTCTACGTAACACTACTAGCCTATTGACTATTGACTACCTCAGTTACATGAGGAGTTACTGACACATCTTGCTGGTGTTTTCCTGGGTTATTGGGAGGTAAACTTCTAGGAGGATAGTTTTTGCCGGTTTTCTTGGCCAGCGCTAATAGTAAGTAAACTGTAAACAAATATCCAGCAGCTAAAATAAAAGTCAACATAGGCATCTCCCCGTAAATCATCTTTCTACCAACACCCTTGTCAATGGAATATGTAATTTTTTTAATTAGAAGAAATTTAACCAACCAAGTGTGTACCTGGTGGCTTCAGTCAGCTATAATAAAGCTCGCCGTAAATTTGTAATTATCTACGGTTAGATAAATAATTCTTTGACAGAGCAATGCACAGACCACACACACCACAACAGCTAAACTGCTTTACAGCAACTTCACTGCGCTCCTCAGCAGTCTACCTAGTCTGCATTATTTATGTACATACTTACATGACGAAAGCGAACTTAGCGTTCAACAGAAGCTAAAAAATTGCGGCCGACAACCATGAGGGTACGGCAAAGCTCTACGTCACAAGGCCTAATTGCTGGACAAAGAATCAGGAAATAACTTTCTTTACTCTTAGTTTACAGCGACGACTTATTTCAGAACTTCAAACGCGAACCGGTAAAACTCCTCAGAAGCAGCCTACCTTCGGAAAATCAGTTCTTTAATATTTTAAATCCTTACATTTTAGCGTAACACAATGATCCTGAGTTTTGAACCAAGTTAGGGGTGAAATTTAAAAATTTTCAATGCTTGAATACAATGATCAGACAACCTAGCCATTCCTTGGGGATCTATTGTATGTTTTATTACCTTTATTGAGGAAAATGATGTAAAGTTTTGTATTTTATGTCACCTATGTTAGGCATTAACAAAAATTAATTATTGAGAAAAAGAAGTGGTATTTTTGTACTATAATTTTTACGCAAAACACAAAATGTGATTCTTACTAAAAAATATACAGAAAATATTTAAGTGAGTTTTATTTCTTGAGCGTTGCAGGACTGAGGCAGGAAATATCAAAAAAATATTGGTCTGATCAACAGAATATTTTTCTAAGGAGGAACCACAGCTGTAGACAGTGCCCATAAGGGTTCTATGGAACTTGTCATTCTCGCCAGTGTCAAATGTTGGTGAAGAAGAAACAGCAAATACGTGGGTATTCTCTAATCAAAACTTTGCGCTGGCACAGGGTTATCTTAAAATGAGTATAGGATATGTAAACTTTCGTAACCTAAGCCAGAGTCCGCCCATCCATGACCTCAGCCACCTCCCTGTTTACCCCTGTGGAAGCAGACCTGCGACTGCTAGCAGATAACCTCAAGCAGCTAGTTGGAAATCGCCACCCCATTCTGTTTATGGCAGCCGAACATCTATTCGGAGCTGGGGGAAAGCGTATCAGACCAGCAATTGTTCTGCTGATATCGCGGGCCACAATGTTAGAAAAAGACATAACGCTGCGTCACCGCCGCCTAGCAGAAATCACGGAAATGATACACACGGCAAGCCTAGTGCATGACGATGTAGTAGATGAATCACAAATGCGACGTGGTGTACCTACCGTTCACAGTCTGTTCGGTAATCGCATTGCTGTACTGGCAGGAGATTTTCTTTTCGCCCAATCGTCCTGGTATTTAGCAAACTTAAACAATTTGGAGGTGGTGAAACTACTCTCAGAAGTGATTATGGATCTGGCTACCGGGGAAATCCAGCAAGGAATAAATTGTTTTGATAATGGTATCACCATAGAGACTTACCTCAAAAAGAGCTATTACAAAACAGCCTCGTTAATTGCCAACAGTTCTAAAGCGGCTGGGTTACTTAGTGACGTTTCTCAGGAAACTGCGGAACATCTATACAACTACGGACGCCACCTAGGTCTAGCATTTCAGATTGTTGATGACATTTTAGATTTCACCAGCACAACAGATACTTTGGGAAAACCAGCGGGATCTGATCTCAAAAGTGGTAATCTTACTGCACCGGTTTTATTTGCCTTAGAGGAAAAACCAGACCTGGAAGCCCTGATTGAACGGAAGTTTGACCAGGAAGGTGATCTAGAGCAAGCACTAAGGCTAATTGAAGACAGTCACGGTATACAGCAAGCGCGGGAATTAGCGGCTTACCATGCCAAGTTAGCAGTTGACCATCTGGAAGTTCTTGCAACCTCAGAATCCCGCGAGGCGCTAATTAAAATCGCTGACTACGTACTTAGTCGGCTTTATTAACAAATTTAAAATTTTTAATTTAAAAATTTTAGTTTTTGCAGTTGAGATTTTTAGATGTATCTAATAAATCCCAACTGCAAAATTTATTTATGCAATATCTGGAGGTATATGTTTACCCCTTTGCTGTTGTTTTATCTTTTCTTGCAAGAGATTTTGCAATTCTGAACGTTGGATTTCAAGCGTATGAGTGGTCTGACCCGGCGTTTCCAAAAAAACGACACTATCTACGGGTTCTAATGCCACCAGTTGGAACAAAATGTGGGTAACAGGAACAATTTTAGCTAGCATTTGAGGGTCAAGCCCAGCATGTGAAATTAGGGAGACATCCTGTATGGTAGGAAAAGCGTAGATAACACGTTTTTCCCATCCTGGATTTGCACGATTGCTTAATGTAGTTAAAACCCAACTCTCCTCCGAATTTTGGAGAATATAGTACTGGGGATGGCGCAATTTTTTAGCAACCGTGATCAATACAGGAGCAATTGCTGAAACAAGATGTGGTGTTATGCCATCGCGGGGTGCATTATTAATCAGCAATTGAATTTGTTTTTTTAAATTCATAATGACTTGTCAAATGACTTGTCAACGGCTCGTGGGTAATGGCAAAAGCATCTATTAAATTGTGAACCATAAGAATAGGTACATCCCAATTATTGGACTAGCCTGGGTTTAGCTTATCCGTAAGTCTAAACAGCCAACCAATACCCGTAGTCGTAACAGCTTTTACTTGATTATTTTAGGGTCTTTTGAAAACTGAAACTATGAATTCAGCCGCAACCGCAACAATTCTAACCACAGCAATTTCCACCCCAACCGTTCAGGGGGAAAATTTTATCGGAGTAGAGGGTACATTTCAACTCCTATATGAGGAGCTCCAACAATCAAGTAAAGCTTCCCGGCAGAATTGCCATGATGTAGCATCAAGAATTACGAATGAAGTATACCGAATTTGTCAAGAGAGTAAACGTATCCAGGCTTCCGGTGATGTGGAAAGCTCGGCGATTTCCCTGGCCAGACATCGGCTGCAACAGTGCCTCAGGTACTATCAGTTGGGTTCGAGTCGGGGTAGGGTTGAGTTACACAGTACTCTGAGTGCAATTATTTATCGTTATATGAATCCTCCTCAAAGGCAGTTAAGCTACCAAGGACGGTTGACCATTATTGAAGATTTCCTCCAAGGTTTTTATCTAGAAGCTTTAAATGCTTTCCGGAGGGAAAACCAAATGGGTCTAAGTTATCGTCCCCAAACTCTTCTGGAATTGGCAGAATACATGGCATTTACTGAACGCTATGGTAAGCGGCGAATTCCTTTACCGGGGCGACAACAGCAGCTAATCATCCTGCGAGCCCAAACCTTTTCCCAACAACAACCCCAGGAAACTAATGTAGATATAGAACAAGCTGCAGAAGGTAGTTCTAACGACAATGATGGTTCTTGGGAAGAACCGGTAATACAGCAATTGCGTTCAGCAATGGCCATGCAACCAGAACCAGAACCAGAAGAAGATACTCTACGTTCGGTTGTGATCACAGAACTAATGGATTATCTTGAACAACGGCAACAATCTGATTGTGCTGATTACTTCTCTCTCCGTCTCCAGGATTTATCAACTCAGGAAATTGAATCAATTTTGGGTTTAACTCCGCGTCAGCGGGACTACTTACAGCAACGCTTTAAATATCATTTGATTCGCTTTGCCTTGTTACATCGTTGGGAATTAGTTCATGAGTGGTTGGAAGCCTCACTGAACACTAATTTAGGTTTAACTCCCCAGCAATGGCAAGACTATACAGGACAATTGGAAGACCAACAGCGCTCCTTACTGGAATTGAAACAACAAGGACAGCCAGATGAAAAAATTGCCAAAATTTTGGGATTGTCCACGGCTCAACTGCAAAAACGCTGGTTTAAAATTCTGGAACAAGCATGGGAAATTCGTAACTCCCTAGTATCCGGATCAAGTGCATCTACTCATGAATAGTGTCCCAGAAGCCTTACAACCGAATTTAGTCGCTTGGTGGGTAGCAAATCAAGCTAACACCAGCGAGTCTAAATTTGTAAAGTGTCAGGAAATTGACGGGGTAGATGACCCTCTCAAGGAGGTAGCCGCCTTTACAGGCGGTAAGCCAAAATGGGAAGGACTACTCCAAACCTTTCAACTGGGAGAAATTCCTACTGTGCAAGAACGTTTCCAAGCCGTCCTCAAGCGTCGGTTACAAATCCAAGCTGAAAAGCAGCCTCCTTTATTTCCTTGGGAGTCGCAATTAGTAGAATACCCAGATTTTGTGGAAGAGCGCTCGCTCGCATTAAGTTCCCACTGGGGATGGATTGCACAGCAGTCCAAGCTGAATCTGCCTATACCTTTGCCAGAGAGAGTTTTCCAAGAACTATTGGAAAAATGTCAAGGGTTGCTCACATCTTCGCTACCTCTAGGGGCAAAACTAGTTCAGGTAGTTGAGGGCTTGTTTCCCGATGAGTCACAGACCATCAATGATTTAGCTGGATTGGTACTGAGAACCACCTATCGTTCTGTGAATACTTTGGATACGATACCTCAAATTGATGACGATTACTCCAATTTACAACCACGTCAGCAAATGGCATTGTCATTACTAGCAGCTAAACAAATGCTAGATAATTTGACTCTACCAGTATCATCAGCCAATCCAGTGGTGGAAAGACAATGGCTCACTAGCGCAGGTACTCTGACTTTGAGGGTAGAATACCACTCTCAAAATCACCTGACACAGTTGAGTGTTGATTCTAAATTACCTGCTTCAGGTACTTTGAAATTGCAAGGCAATGGCAACCTAGCAGTAGCAAAGTCAGCCACTCCGGGAAATTTGAGTGTAGAATTATACTGTAATCAACCAGGTTCAACTTACACTCTAGAAGTTGAGTTTCCAGAACTGGACAAACAGCCTTTGCTGTTCGTCATTAGTTTGAGGATTTAGCTGAAATGACCACCCTTAGGGTTTTAAGTTGATTGGCATCAATATTTCGGATGGTTATATTGGTTTGGATCTGATGCAATTAACAATTGGTCATTAGGGTTTCTACTTTATTAACAAGCGGTCATTAATTTTTCTCCGCAACCCACAGCAACAATGACATATGTGAAGATACTAAAATGGGCACGCCTTGCATTCAGGGAGTTCCTTTTTTCTTTTGGGAGGAACTGACATAAAAAAATATAAATCAGCAAGCAAGGCAGTCGTACCAATTTGTATCTGTAATTCAAAGAGTCAGACTCTGTTTGGCTTCACACATAATTCTGTTTGTAGCATTATTGACTCAAATTACTATTAGTTTACATCCCAAACATTCTGTCAATGCGTCTGAGTAAGTCGGTGGGGAAATTTATAACTATGTAACGGAAATTTAACAATGGTTATTATTGTTAAATTTAATACGTAAACTACTATGTTTTCTTGTTTCTCCCCTAGTATTCACCCCATTTATAACGGCATAAGCAAGGTCTAACTCGTCCTCAAACATTTGTCCCGATAGCTCATCTTTTTTCAGATGCTGCTACTCCAATTCAGTTGGGTTCATCTCGGAGCAATATTTAGGCAGAAAAAAGACGTATAAACCGTGACGTTCTCACTTTGACCACAACTGTTTTACTTCTTGGCATCGGTGTATGGCAATGTTGTCCTGTACTACTACTCTTATACGTCCCAATTTTTCCGCCTTTTGGGCTTCATGCTCCATCATTTGGATATAAGATTTGCCATTCACTCCGCCAATAACTAAGCCATAAACAAAGCTGATTAAAGGTTGAAGAAGCCCAATTATGCTTAATCTGCGTCCACGACGCTTTGTTTGCTCTAAATTTTTTTGCTCACCTCGTTGGTAATATGTATAACTTCGCTCACTCCATATACAAAAACCTGATTGGTCCAAATATTTCAGGTCTATTTCTCCCGTAGCAGCAGACAATTCCAACATATCTAAGTCTGCTTCCTTATTTTCTCTAGTTTTCGGGTCTTGTTTTCCTTTGTGGCTCTTTCTGGCTCGTTTCCAAATGACCCCCTTTTTTTGAGTACCCGTCCTAACCTATCGGGGGTCATTTCAATTTGGCGTTCACTGTTGAGTTTTTCAGCTAGTTGAGGGCTGTTATATGTTCGCGGTTCTTGTTTCAAGCATTCTTCCAGATAAACTATGTCTTGTTCTGTGTACTTGGTTTTTCCACCTCTACCTGGTAATTCCCAAAGTCCGTCCAGCCGTAGTTTCTGCCATTTATGCAATACTTCTCTGATTGTTTGTGGAGTCCAATTAAAATGATTTGCTATTTTTTCTACGTACCAGCCATGTGCATTTAACCTCACTACCTCTGCTCGGTCTTTGACTTTCTGTGGCACATCATCCACAGTTCCCAGTTTTAACAGCATTTCGTCTTGCTTACGAGTTAAAAATACCCTCAAACGAGCGCCCATATGTCTATCACCTTGGTAGATGTCTTCTCCGTATTTACTTGTCTTTACATAGGTTGCTTTTTTCACGCTGACTTACTTACAACATCCCTTTGTTTATATTTTCACTGTTTAACTTATCCAGGATCAATCAGCTTTGACTTCTACCTATGGGTCGTTACTGGTGGCAAAATGTCCGGGGATCAGGGTCAACAGCAGTGGGAAATGGAATTTCCTTGAGGGTAATTAACTAGCTGCTGATTTGCTCACCTTCCCTTACTAATGCTATGCCTCACTCATGGCATATATACCACTTAGTAAAGCCATCAAGTTTCTGGGGTTGCACCCTAACACATTGAGGAGATATGGTGCGGTGTTTATTTGTGTCGGCAAGCTTTTTCTGTGGTCAACCAATACTGACATTTAAACCATACAACCAGTGTACCACTCACTAAAAAAGAGTGATGATTATAAAACTTTGCCCAGTAAAGTTGGCCAACTGGTCTTCAAGCAAGTAGATAAATGGTTTAAACCCTATCAAGAAGCCAAGAAAAAATATAGTTTAAACCCAGGCAAGTTTTTAGGTGAGCCAAAATTACCTAAATACAAAAACAAGCAAAAAGGGCGAAATTTTTAGGAAATATCTCGTCCCTATCAGTTACCCTGGCTACCTATGTCACCAAATTTGTGCTAAATCAAACCTTGTTTTTTCAGCATGGATAATGCATTTTCGGCAGCTTGTTTTTCAGCTTCCTTCTTACCACGACCTTTTCCTGTGCCATAAAGCTGGTTACCAACCAAAACCTTAGCCAGATATTCTGGAGCATGATCCTCACCTCCGATTCGTTTGGTGTCATACTTAGGTAATAAAGAGCCAAAATTTACCTGTACCCACTCTTGCAATTGATTTTTTGACTGGACTTGAGAACGGATTTCCATAATTGCTGGAGGGACAGAGTTAAATAAATCTTCAATAACAGGGCGAATTTTTTCAATCTTCCGGTCACGATCTAAATAATAGGCTCCCACCACTGATTCAAAAGTGCTACTTAATAAATTAGGGCTCTTACGTCCTCCATCTAGCATTGCTCCTCTTCCCAAGCGCATTCTGGAGTCTAAACCAACTTCAATGGCAAATTTAGCCAATTGCTTTTCATCCACTAGCGCCGATCTTCGGCGCGTCATTTCATCTTCTCCCATTTCTTGATAGCGAGTATAAAGATACTCACCACTGATGAAAGTCAGCAGGGCATCACCTAAAAACTCCAAGCGCTCATTATGCTTTTCACCAGGATGTTCATTAGCATAGGAACGGTGAGTCAACGCTTGCCGCAAGAGAGCTTCGTTGTAAAAATTTAACAATTCATGCATTTCTTGTCTGTTTCTTGACTCTTTTTGATGTAAAATGTTAGCATCAAGTGCTTATTAATATCAAATTCAGAATACTGTTGAGTTGGCTTAAAAAAACAGAATTCGTGTGTTGATACTGTGAATCCCTGGCTTGTACTTTTCTCGTCGTATTGAGCAGTTACAATCACCCTCTTAACCTTACTCCTCATCTATAGCTCCGGCAGTTTCCCAATTCTCAACAACGGCCACAGTCAAGACTATTGAAGCGTTTGGTCGATTTTTCATAATTGCCTCTGATGAAGTTGATACCTGAGGACAACCATAAGTACTCACATATCATATCCTGCCAACTCAAAACCGGCAGTAAGTCTCAATGCTAAAAACAAGATCAAAGTCTAAATATTAACAAAACATTAGAATTATTTTCGGCTTGAGAACTGCTTTGATGTCAAATATGACATGGTTGTTATCTCTTTGCCAAGGGTATTGAGTAATTGGGTGATGTGTAGGTCAAGGAAACCATTTTTGCTGATGACTGATGACGGCCTCTTGTAAAGAAAGAGTCATTGCATCTGGTTTTAATCTCAACTCAACTTAAAATAATTTAACATCAGTTCATTAGTCAGTTGATTAGATTGTATTTTTACGATTTTGCATACATCTTGGGGCATATTTTAATAATATTCAGCTATTTATTAGCTAAAAAAACCATTTGTCAATTAAAAACTCAGGCTGGCTGGATTTAAAGCGTTGTAACTCCTGTTTTTTGGCGATAACATGGAATAATTACTTTACGAGATTGTCACACCACATTCGGTGTCAGTTTTTTATGGAAATACAATTAATTAACATTGGTTTCGGAAACATCGTCTCTGCCAACCGAGTGGTTGCCATCGTCAGTCCAGAGTCTGCGCCCATCAAACGCATCATTACCGATGCACGGGACAGAGGTCAACTAGTAGATGCAACTTACGGTCGTCGGACAAGGGCTGTGATTATCACCGATTCCAGCCACGTAATCCTTTCGGCAATTCAACCGGAAACAGTAGCGAATAGGTTTGTCATTTCCCGAGACCATCACAGTGTAGATAACTGATTGCACATGGGTCAATAACCCTACCCTACTTGCATCACATCGGCGGTACGATGTGAATTAGACAAGTTTTCTGTCACTCGTGCTACACATTCGTTGGTCAAAGGTTCCTCTGATAACGAAAACACAGCTAATGATTCAGGAATAATGTTTACTAATTAATTCTCAGTTTAAACGGATGATGCAAGTTTTACCTATCCAAAGTGATGCTCACACAAAAGAAAGCCCCTCTCCCGGTAGGCTAATTGTTTTAACTGGCCCCAGTGGAGTCGGTAAAGGCACTCTAATGCAAGAGCTGTTAAAACGTCATCCGGAACTTTACTATTCTGTATCCGCGACGACTCGTTCTCCTCGTCCAGGAGAAATTAACGGCCAAAATTATTACTTTATTAGCCGCAGTAAGTTTGAACAATTAGTTGCCCAAGGTGAATTCTTGGAATGGGCAGAATTTGCTGGTAATTATTACGGCACGCCCCGCGAAGCTGTGCTGAACCAAGTTCAATCTGGCAAGTTGGTGGTGCTGGAAATTGAATTAGAAGGAGCAAGACAAATCCGTACTTCTTTCCATGGCACTCTCAGCATTTTCATTTTACCGCCTTCTCTGAATGAATTAGAAAGCCGTATACGTGGACGCGCCCAAGATTCTGAAGATGCGATCGCTCGTCGCCTGTGCCGCGCCCAAGAAGAAATTCAGGCCGCAGACGAATTTGATGTTCAAATCGTTAATGACGATCTACACAATGCTCTCAACGCTATAGAAGCAACTTTATTTGGATAGTTCAAACTTTTGATAGTAATACTATTTCTCTATGTCCTTTGCCTCCCTTGTGGTTAGTTCCAGGCTACACTGGGCTTTGCTAACACCTAGTCGGCGATTTGGGCTACGCCGCGTAAGCTACCACAGGGAATTGATACTAAGCATTTTTCACGCCAAACTCAAAAGGACACAAACCAAGAGCAGAGCTTTTCGTTTGTGTCCTGAGAATAAAAACAGGGCATTGAGCCCGGGTAATACTCAACCATAAATAAGCAGGTATTACGAAAGCTGAATGCCTAATTAATAAAAAATGAAATCAACCAAACAGAGCTTGAATGAGTCCCAAATTGCTAGTCAAGAAATAAGCGACAACTGCACCGCCAATGCCACCAATTAAGAAAGAACTGGCAAAATTGTTCCAGCTTTCTTTGGAGTTGAAAGCATCGACAGGTGGGTTCGGAACAGTTACGCTGGCAACTGCTTTGGAAGGATTGCTATTGGCATACAAGGATAGGCAGGCAGTAAGAATCACAACCAAGCCAACAGATCCCAATAACCCAGCTAAATTAGCATTAGGGGCATTACGTAGAGGACCGAGTTTAGCGAAGGGCCCAAATAGCAAGTAACCATGAGCCATGCCAACTTCTAGCCCACGTCTAGAAGGATTAAGACCTTGACGATAAGCGGGCAAGTTATTAATGAACCACTTAACCAAGGGAGAAGAATTAATGGGGGTTTCTAGGTTGCCTAGCTGGGGATCACGTCCGGCTGGAGAAACAACCTCGCGATTTCTTGGATCGCTGGGGAGACTTTTTGATGAATTTACTGCTTGGTTCATATTTTGTCTTTGCCTTTAAATTAAAGTGGTGGCATTTTTATATTATTAATAATAATTGTAGCTAAAAATGTTTTTTGCTTTAGAAGTTAAAAAAAATTAATTTACTTACTTTGATTAAATAATGAAACTCCTAATTAGGAGTTTCATTAGCTATATTTGCTGATAATTGGAGTGATAATTTCGCCTGATTGGACGGAGAAATTCAACTGTACAACATTCAGCAGAAAATTCTATTTTCTACCTATGGCAGTGGGTGGAAAAGTAGGTCAGGGAAAAAGCGGTTAAATTCAATTAAAATCCCTGCCGTAATGGTTAGCCAAATAGTAGCTGCCACGGGAGCTGTAGAAATAAATTTGATGAAATAGGATGATTGATCCTCTTTATCTGCCATGAATTTAGTCTCCAAAACAAATGAATTAAGTGAGGAAGAATTAACGCGGGGAAACAGTGATTTCTGAATCTTTAGCAGTTAATTCGCCTGAAAGGAATTCTTTGAGGGCTGCTACAGGCCAAGCAAAGCCTGTGGTGATAATGGGTAGTGCCAAACCAAGGTCGATTTGGATTTCTTTTGCTTCGGTATCGGATTCCTTTTTGATTGCTTGCAAGTAGGCGCGACCTACCCAGCCAATCCAACCAGCAATATACAAAAAGAGAATGCTGGGAATTAGGAAATCACCAGCCCGGTCAAGACGACCATCTACAATCAAGTGAGGGTAACCTTCAGGTCCACATAATGCTTGAGAATAACGCTCAAACCGCTTTTTACCCGATTCAGGATCAGCGGTGGTGTTACGGGCATTTTTTGCTAGCTCTTGAAAGGCGGAAGAGTCTTTACAGGGTACCAAGTCAGCCCCAAGCGCTTGGGCAGGGGGAGCAAAATTGGACCAAAGACAAATCGCTAAAATCAAAGCAAACAATCGTCTCATAGATTTGTTTCCTTTTATTACAAAACGAAAAGTTTCTTGTACAAAACGAAGCGGCTTGTACATTTCTTTATTTCCATAACTAGCAAGTAATCATACTCTTGGCTGGGAATTGAGTAAAGTTTAAGTAAATAAAAGTTAAAGCTTCTCAAACAAATCGTTACTTAACACAAACCTACAATGGCAACTGTTTTAGCAATAGAAACCAGCTGCGATGAAACTGCCGTCGCAATTGTGAACAAACGTCAAGTTTATAGCAGTATCGTAGCTTCGCAAATCCTAGTTCATGGTCAATATGGCGGGGTAGTGCCAGAGGTGGCATCCCGTCAGCATTTAGAAACAATCAATGAAGCGATCGCTCAGGCTTTACAGCAAGCCAAACTAGACTGGGATCAAATAGATGGCATTGCGGCCACCTGCGCTCCTGGACTGGTAGGAGCACTTTTAGTGGGGTTAACTGCGGCTAAAACTTTAGCGGTGTTACACAATAAACCTTTTTTGGGAGTGCATCACCTCGAAGGTCATATTTACGCGACTTATTTGAGCGAGCCAACTTTAGATCCCCCATTTCTTAGCTTACTCGTTTCCGGTGGACATACAAGCTTGATTTACGTTAAAGATTGTGGTGGTTACGAAACCTTAGGAGAAACTCGTGATGATGCGGCAGGTGAAGCCTTTGATAAAGTAGCGCGGTTGTTAAAGTTGGGTTATCCCGGGGGACCTGTCATTGACCAACTGGCACAAACAGGTAATCCCCGCGCCTTTACTTTGCCAGAAGGTAAAATTTCTTTACCGGGTGGGGGATATCATCCCTATGACAACAGTTTTAGCGGCTTAAAAACGGCAGTACTGCGCTTAATGCAGGAATTAGAGAAAAGTGAAGAACCAGTGCCGGTGGCTGATTTAGCAGCTAGCTTTCAAGAAACCGTAGCCCAGTCTCTTACTAAAAGAGCGATCGCCTGTGCCCTCGATTATAATCTCAACACCATTGCCGTTGGTGGAGGGGTAGCAGCGAACAGCAGCCTGAGAAAAATCTTACGGGCATCTGCCGCGGAGCATAACTTGGGAGTTTTGTTCCCACCTCTAAAATACTGTACTGATAACGCTGCCATGATTGCGTGCGCCGCCTCTCATCACCTATCACTTGGTCATACATCATCTTTGACTTTGGGTGTTGAGTCTAGGTTGCCACTCAGCCAGGTAATGAAATTGTATATTTCGTAATTCGTAATTAGTTGACACCCAGGGAATGTACAAGGGCGGTTTCCCCTGGGGTAACCTTCTAGGGTGAGATGAAGGATGAGGTTACCGTGACTATGAATAAATATGAAAAAATCTGAAAAATTACCATCAACCATTAACTATTGACCTGATGTGAGCAGCAACTGCATCTGGCTGTTCTAACATTGCCAAGTGACCACAGTCAGAAATTTCAATGACATTGTCGCCAGTATACTGAAAAAGTCGATGGAAACTAGCTAAATGGCGAACATACTTCGGTTCCATAACTTTGTCATCAGTACCAGCTAAAAAATAAACTGGCTGCTGCAATTCAGATACTAAATGAGGTAAACGGTTGATTTCTTCCTCGGTTGTGGAGTCTAGCAATGTTCCCAATGCAGCTTCTGGGTCAGCCATCACAAAATCAATTACTCGCTGACGGGCCCAATAACGATCTAGTGGACGAGCTACACTCGCTCTGCTAAACAACAAATCAATTAAAGGCAGATGAGATAGCCACCGCGGGCGCACCTGCAAAAATCTTTGACCAGCTGAACGAAACCGCTCAAAGGCTTCTTTGAGATAAATACCACCACCTGCGTTGATACATATAACTCCTTTAACAGATTCAGGTATTTGAGCCGCTGCCCAAAGCGCGATTGTACCTCCCAAGGAATGCCCAATCAGCCAAGCACTAGTAATATTCATCTGTTCGAGAAGGGCGGCTAAATCCTGAGCATAAACAGCTGGTGTATAAATAGAGTCAAAAGGTAAACTCAATTGATCATTAGAAGTCAAGTTAACAGAACCTTCTGCCTGATTAAAATCTGCTTCTGGGCGAGATTTCGATTCACCAAAACCGCGCAGATCATAAGACAGGCACTGCAAATCAGCTGACAGTCGGGAAATTACAGGCTGCCAATACCCACGACTGTTGAGCCAACCGTGAATAAACACTAAAGTATGGGGATAGGAAGTGGGAGCTGTTAGTTCGTATGCGTGTGGAACGCCCAAAATTTCAATGGTTGCCATACTTAATATCGTAACCTGAAGAATGGGTGTAACTAAATTAGGATTGGGGACTAGAGAATTTTAGTTTTTAAATTAGATTGCAATGTAAAATTAAAAATTCAAAGTTCAAAATTTCTTACCACTACCGAGTCTCAGAGACGCGTTCCTCTGCTGCTGAAGAACCCTTGTTGTGGTGAGCAACGCCTCCCTAGGGGAATTTCATTGTATATTTCTTCACTTAACAACATTAACTTCACACTTAGAGCAATTTTGTGTCCCAAATATTCAGGAATCAAATTTTAATTTGAACCTGAGGGGAGGTTGGAAACCCAGTGGCTTTAGCTCTGAGAAGAAATCCGAACAACTTCTGAGGATATCCGTGGCTTCAGTCCGGAGAGCGTACACTGATCTTCTCCGCTTTTTGGGAAATTTCTCCTGGGGTCTACAACAAAATGCTAAAATCAAAAATGATTGGTGTAAAACACGCCATAAAAAGCAGTTGCCATGAAGAATCCCGGAAATATCTAAAAAAACTAGATATGGAGGGTATTTGAGGTTTCAGCTTTGTAGAACGTGAATCAACACTCCCAAAAAGTGGAAGCCAATTTAGTTATACTACCCGAACCACGTTGGCATGGGTTTTTGGAAAACTTGGTTTAATAATCCTGAGTCAGTAGCGACAAGTAAAACAACCTCTTTTGAAGAAATTACAGGGTCTGTTTCGGGCGAATCTAACCCTAATAAGACTAGCGAGGCTTCTCAGAATGAGGCTCGCATAGTTTTTAGTTCGGAGCGAGATATTGACCTGTATGAATTAGAGGAACTTTGTGACTCAGTTGGTTGGTCGCGTCGCCCTTTAAGGAAAGTAAAAAAAGCCATTGAGCATAGTTTTCTCGTAGCCTCTATGTGGCAAGTGCGAGGAAATCAAAGACGTCTGATTGGTTTCGCTCGTGCTACCTCAGACCATGCGTTTAATGCCACTATTTGGGATGTGGTAGTTCACCCAGACTTTCAAGGTAAAGGACTGGGTAAGGCGCTGATGAAATACGTACTCAAAAAACTCAGAACCGAAGAGATTAGCAATGTTACTCTCTTTGCTGATCCTCATGTTGTGGATTTTTATCGGGGTATGGGTTTCATGTCAGACCCAGAAGGTATTAAAGGTATGTTTTGGTATCCGCACTAATGTTGAACAAAAAGTTCTGTTGGCGAAAATTTGGGGTTAAAACCCCGTCCTCCTAGGACGGCTTTGCCAATGCTTTGGGACAATACCAGGAAGTGTCCATACTACATTGGGATACTTCAAACCGATGGGGAGTGATTGTAAGATTGCTTCAGTAGCAAGTTACTGCACAGTGTCAAGGAATCCTCAGCACAACAAAAGTCTTTGTTGACCACCGATTTCTTTGGCCTACACAAAAGACAAAATTTGTTAGCCAAGATATGTGAAGCATGCTATGATGGTTATGTGGCTGTGGTAGGTAAACAAGTTGGGCACACTACCAAAAGTTTTGCAGTTTAGGCTATGATCGAAATCATACGGTTGTTTGCCGAACTTAAAAAAGTCAAAACACCAGCAGCAAGGTGAATTAATCCGGGATGTAGCGCAGCTTGGTAGCGCGCCTGCTTTGGGAGCAGGATGTCGCAGGTTCAAATCCTGTCATCCCGATAAAATGTGATAGTGTAATACCCTACTGTGCGGGGTCGGGACTGTAAAGGCAATTTTTTGTTTCTCAGTTTTTTCCTTGACGAGTTTCTTACACTAAAACCAGCGTTCAATGGAACGATTAACTGTGTGGTGTCGTCATCTAGATTGAAGAAAAAAAGAACATGGTGTTGATGCTCTGAGAGGAGATTTCATCTAAGTTGGGTACCCAGTGTCTGGCAAGGTCCCTACGGCACAAGATATCTAATATCTAAGATGTGTACTTGTGACAGGACTTGCACCCGTCTCCCGGATGTGAAGATGCTTGCTGTTAGCGGAGCGGCGCGTTAGGGCGGGTAAATTCATTGGAGTCCCTTTGAAGCGAGAATCCCTTGGCTTCTAGCTGTGGGGAGCGTCAGAGTGTGCTGTGATTCTAGGGATAAGTTTTGCTTCTCAAAAGCAAACCAGACGAGGACTAACAGCATTGTAAATTGAATAGAAAAGCTGAACTGCAAAAACATAGTGCGATCGCATGAGCATATAAATTCTTAAGGTTGGAAAAATAGCACTTCGCGAGAATTGATTGTTAACATTGAACCGGAAAACCCAATTTATCAGTTTTTAATGCAATTGCTATATAACTATAACTAGTTGGTGTGGTGCTCATCTAACCATTTGTGTGTCTTAATTTAACTATTGATGGGAGGAGTCATTATGAAAGCATTAGTTCGCTGGGGCACAACATTAGGCCTGGTGGGAAGTACGTTGCTGGGAACGCTGTTTGTAGGAAATTTACCAGTAATGGCTTTGTCAGAAGAGCAAATAAAGAAAAAATTAGATTCAGTTCCTGTATATCTAATCACTAATGAGGAAGGTTTACCATTGAGCCGTCCCTTACCAGAGTCACAAAAACCTGGTGGGTCTGTAACGGGTGTTTATATGAGTCGCCAAGAAGCTCAAAGCTTTATTAGGGAACTGCAAGGTGTACCAGGCAAAGACCCGAAAATGGAAAAAATGCTGAAAAGCCTACAAGTAACAGCAGTACCTCTAGGAGTTATCTATGAGCAACTGCAACAAACTAAAAATCAGTCACAACGGCTTCTATTTGCCTTTAAACCTGTGGAACAGGAAATCAAAGGGGCAATGGAATTATTGCGTCAAAATGGTCAAGAAGTAAAACAGTTTAACAGTGTGCCGATTTTTGCAGTGAGATTTTCGCCAGAACAGGGTTATGTACCAATTCAACTGGCATCTGATACTGAAGAATTGATTCCTTTGTTTTTAAGTAAGCAAGATGCACAAGGTTTGTTAAGACAAGTGAAATCGAAATTCCCCAAAGCGGATATTCAGGTAATAGACATAGAGGGGGTGATTAAAACACTACAGGATAAAGATGATGCTTGGCTAAACCAAGTTGTTTTAGTACCATCCCAAGAATCGAGGGAATATATCAAGACTTTGCCCACACCAAGTGAGAATAATTCACAGCCTCCCAAACCCCGACGACGTTAAATGACAGACAAAAAGCTACAAGCAGTTTCCGGTTTACAGCTTTGGCGGTGGCGTAATCAGTCCATGGCCGATGCTCTCATGTGTGAAATTTCACCTGGTGAGGTAGATTGGTTACTTCTAGAAGTAGCTGGGTTAGACCGATTGGCACTGCGTTTAGAATCTTTTAAAGAGTGGCCAGAGATTGAAATGGCGTTACCTTTAGAGGATTTAGACCAGTTGTGGCAAAGGCGACTAAATGAACGCTTGCCAGTGCAATACATTACTGGAGTTACCTATTGGCGGAAGTTTAAAATTGCGGTGTCAAATGCGGTTTTAATTCCCAGACCAGAAACTGAGTATTTAATTGATTTAGCCGTGGCTGCTGCTACTAAAAAAGGAGCAGCCTCATTCCTTAGTTCAGGACACTGGGCTGACTTGGGTACTGGTAGCGGTGCGATCGCTTTGGGTTTAGCAGATGCTTTACCAAAAGCAACAATTCATGCAGTTGATTGCAGCCCAGAGGCTTTAGAAATTGCTCGTTCCAATGCTCGTAATTTGGGTTTTGACAATCAGATCAAATTTTACCAAGGTTGTTGGTGGGAACCAGTAAAACATCTCAAACATCAGTTCAGTGGTATGGTGTCGAACCCACCTTATATTCCTACCAGTACAGTGCCTATCCTGCAACCAGAAGTAGTCAAGCATGAACCACATCTAGCCTTGGATGGTGGTAGTGATGGCTTGGATTATATTCGTCAGTTGATAGAAATCTCTCCCCATTATTTGCGTCCTGGTGGTGTGTGGCTAATTGAAATGATGGCGGGACAAGCAGAGACTGTGGGAGAACTTTTACAAAAACAAGGTAGCTACTATGATATTCAAATTCATGCGGATTTAGCAGGTATTGAAAGATTTGCGGTAGCTTATGTTGATGGTGAATTATTAAATAATTTCTGAATATAATCTTTACAAATGACTCTAGTTTCTTTAGTTGACTTGATAGCTGGGGCACGTGCGGGTTTATTGGTGAGTTTTCCCACAGATACCGTTCCTGCTCTGGCAGCTCGACCAGAAAAAGCACCATTAATTTTTGAAGCCAAACAGCGCAGCCAAGATAAGCCTCTGATTTTGATGGGAGCCAGTAGAGAGGATTTATGGCCTTATGTTCAAGGCAGTGAAAATGAATTGAAAATTTGGCAATCTGTAGCAGATAGACATTGGCCAGGAGCCTTAACATTGGTATTACCAGCTAGCGATCGCGTCCCAAAACAAATGAATCCTACTAATCCCACTACGATTGGCATCCGAGTTCCCAACAGCACGATTGCTCAAGCTATTTTGGCACAAACAGGACCTCTTGCCACAACAAGCGCCAATTTTTCGGGTCGGCCACCGTTACAAAAGTTAGCAGAAATTGCCGAAAACTTCCCTGAAGTTCTCACGCTGGAAGCGAAACAATTTAACGCCGAAACTGCTAGTATTGGTGTACCTTCCACTGTTGGCAAATGGACGGGAACTAATTGGCAAATTTTGCGCCAAGGTACAGTTAAATTAAGTTTTTAGATTGAACACCAAATGAGGAATTAGATATAGTTATAATATTGTTTTGCTGGGATAAATTTTATATCGGAAATGAATGAAATGATTGCACAAACCGCAGTGCCGGAGGCAATGGATTTAATTTAGTCAGGTTAATGAATCAGAGAAATTAACTAGGTAGATTATAAATTTACTTTGCGCCATTGTGGTCAATTAATTAGTTAATAATTGCCAAATATGAATTGGAGCAACTGCATATATTTAGGAGTGGGATTAATAATAGGGTTGGGTATCCGGGGATTATTTACTAGGTTATTCAGTAAGTCCCCTGGCTTATCTTCACTTACATCAGGAGATCAAGCCGAAGTTTCACAACTCCTTCAACAGATCAAACAAACACGGCTGGCTTACCGGATGGCTCAAGAAATGAGCCTGTTTAAAGCCGGATTTTTGGCACGGACTAGCCATGAGTTGCGATCGCCTCTGAATGGTTTAATTGGCCTGCATCAATTAATTTTGTCGGATTTGTGTGAAAATCCAGAAGAGGAGCGAGAATTTATTGCTCAAGCTAACGAAAGAGCGTTGAAACTGCTGCATCTAATTGATGAAATTATCAACATTGCCAGAACAGAACATGGTACTAATAAATTGGATATTCAAGCCCACTGCCTGGCGACAATTCTAGAGGAAGTTGATAAATTAACTTATATGTTGGTAGCAAATCGCAATTTACCTTTGCGTGTTGTGCTTCCCGATCCAGAAATTTATGTTTTGGCAGATTACCGATGGCTACGTCAAATATTGTTAAATTTAGTAGACACTGCCATTGCTCAGATGCATTTCGGCAGTATCTCTCTTTCAACTAGTTTCTCACCTACAAATAATACTCTTTACATTTGGCTAGATCTGCCTACCCATGCTTTGACTGTAAGTGAGTCTCTGGATTTAATGAAATCCGAAGTTGAGAATTTCCAGATTGATGAAGATAAAGCGACTCTTTCCCCAGGAATGAAGCTCTTACTAAATCAAACTCTACTGGAAGTGATGGGAGGAAAACTAGAAATTATTCCATATCCAACTTCTGAGGAGAGAACTACAGAATTGACTCGTTTGCAAGTGTCTATCCCCCCAGTGATTCCTGAAGCTGGATTTCATTCATAGGAATAGTTCTTATGTTGGATTGGTTACATAACACCATCGTTGTGCTGACATTATACTGGAAACCAATTTTTTCATAAAATTCCTGTTGATAAGTAGTCGTCAAGTATACTCGCTCAACCCTCCTGACACGGGGATGAGTCAAAACTGTTTCTACTAACTTCCTCCCCAAACCTGTACCGCGATATTCCGGATGAATCACGACATCCCAGATGGTCGCGCGATATATTCCATCAGAAGTTGCTCTAGCAAAACCTATCAGTCGCTCTCCATCGCAAATGCTAATTACAGGATCACTATTAGCAATAGCTATGGCTAAATCATCGATACTACGCCCTTTTGCCCAAAAGGCTGCCAGATTAAATAGTTCTTGGAGTTTATGAAGGTCTATTTCAGACTGGCGATGTTCACTAAATTGAATTTGAGGATAGTCCATCTTAAATATACCCCAATTTGGCAGTATTAGTTTTGTCATATTATGCTAGGAATATTTGAATACGCATATATATCTATATGCAACTAGCTCCAAATTTATTTATCATCACTCAATGAGAAATCCATCTCCACAACGGATGAGTTTCTCCTTGCTGTCTGATCTTAAAAACTTGTTTTTCTAAACGTTTTTTTTCCCTTTGTGGTATTCCCAAAAGGATATTTCGGCTTTGCCAAACTAAAGTAGACAGGGTAGTACCGATACAAACAGACAAACCTAGGGTAGACAGTGGATTATATAACAGTCCGTATCTTACTGCTACCCAAGTAAAATATTGTTGTAATAGCACAAATTCTAACCGTAAATTCCACAGTGAAAGTGGTGCAATGGTGAGCCATAAACAGCCAACAAATAACCATCTACCGTATACAGTCAACTGATGCAGCCTGTGTACTTGTCGACTAAAAGATGTGTCAGTGCTATCGGCATTTCTGCCATTTCTAGATATTTCTTCCGGTTGATCCATAGGAAAATAATATTGCCAGGGCTAATTAAGCAATTTACCCGAGTAAATAGACCCATACATGCGACATGCTCTCAGAATGGGCAATATTTAACATTGCCAAGTGTTTTTTAACCTCATTTTAACTATCCTGGGAACTATTAGATCCATCAATTGCCTCTATACTCGCTAACACTGGAGATTTACCTTTGATCTCTCGCCACCAAGCTAAAAGGGTACTGGCGATGAAAAGACTGGAATAAGACCCCACACTAAACCCAATAATTAACGCTAGGGCAAAATTTCTGAGTGTTTCTCCGCCAAATAAAAAGATTGCGATTAGTGACAGCAACGTTGTTAATGTAGTGTTGATTGAGCGTCCTAATGTTTGGTTGACAGCATTATCCACAATGTCGGCGATGGGAAGCTGAGGATTGATTTGAATGGTTTCACGAATGCGATCATAAATTACCACTGTGTCGTTGACAGAGAAACCTACAATTGTCAGCAGGGCTACAATGAATAGGCTGTCCACTTCTGTGCCTAGCACTAACCCAAAAATTGAAAAAACCCCCGCAGTAATCAAGACATCATGAAACAGTGCCGTCATGGCAAATAAAGCGTAGTCTAACTGGAAGCGGAAGGTCAAGTAAATGATAATGCCCACAAAGGAAACAATTAGGGAAACAAGACCAGACCTAAATAATTCTCTTCCCAGGGTAGGGCCAACAGAGTCAATTTGATTTTGTTGCGGGTCAAAAGTGCCAACTTTTTCACTTAAAGCAGTTTGTAAATTACTGCGCTGATCAACGTCTAAATCTTTGGTGCGAATTGATATGCCATTTTCACCAACTATTTGGATGCTACTATCGCCTAAACCTTGGGACTGGGCTGCTTCCCTGACTATGGTTATGTCTATTGGTTGATCGCAGTTACCGGGTTGTCTACAATCACGTTCAAATTGTAAGCGCGTACCACCAATAAAATCTAAACCGGGACGTAATGGTGCGCGAATTTCAGGGTTTTGCCACGAAATTGCCATTGAGATGATACCAATGAGAATGACGGCAGCAGAAACGGTCCACCACAGCGATCGCGATTTGTTAATACTCAATTTCATTTTGCTACCTCTGCCTTATTTAAAGCTGGCAGGTTGGGACAGAATAGTTCTCGCTTATTTTTGAAAGTCGGATTAGTAATTGCCAAAAACATCAGTGTGCGGCTACAAGTAATTGCCGTAAACATACTCACGGCTACCCCCAAAGCTAAAGTGAGGGCAAAGCCTTTGACTAATCCAGAACCAAACCAAAACAGCGCCGCGCAAGCAATCCATGTTGTCACATTGCTGTCTAAAATACTAGAGAATGCTCGGTAAAAGCCAGATTCCACGGAACGATACAAAGATTTACCTGCTCGCAATTCTTCTCGTGTGCGCTCAAAAATAAGGACATTGGCATCAACCGCCATACCAATACTAAGGATGAAACCAGCGATTCCCGGTAAGGTCAAAGTAACTCCTAACAAAGCAAAACTCGCCCATGTCAGCAGGGAGTAGATGACTAATGAGACATCCGCAATTAATCCTGGTAGACGATAGTAAACCACCATAAAAATCAATACTAGAATTAAACCGCCGATACCAGCATAGATACTGCTTTGAATACTATCTCTACCCAGGGTAGCTCCTACTGTCCGCCTTTCGGCAATTTCCACTGGTACGGGTAACGCACCACCACGTAACTGCACACCCAAGTTGTTTGCTTCTTGGGGAGTGAATCCACCTGTAATCACCGCAGCACCACCAGTAATCCCTGTGTCAGCAAATTCTATCCCCACTACAGGAGCGCTGATAAGTTCATTGTCTAAAAAAATACCAATACTCCGCCCAGTACCGGCAAGGTTTTTGGTGAGATTGGCAAATAGTTCACCACCTTTAGGATTGAAGCGAATGGCAACATTCCAATTACTACCTTGAGTCGGTTCACCGTAGGCATCCTGGAGGTATTTGCCATTAAGTGGCGGATCGGTACTTTCAAACAATTCCGCCGTCGCTTGTTTGTTTCTTTGTAATTCTTGTTGATTATTAATAATTGCTGCTTCGTCATCACTACCTCGCAAACCTTCTTGCTTCCCTCTCAGTTCCGCCTGTGATGCTTGAAAAGCAAAAAATTGAGTTTCTGTGCCTGGTTTTTGTTGGCGGAATTCTAACTGTGCGGTGCCACCTAAGACTCGTTCTGCTTGCTCTGGATCGTTAACTCCTGGCAATTGGACGAGGATTTTATCTGTACCCACAGTTTGAATCACTGGCTCAGAAACCCCAAGACCATTAACTCGACCCTCCACAACTTTCTGAACGCCTTCTAAGTCTCGTTCAGTAATTTCTCTCATTTCTGGTGCTGGTTTCACCTGAATCGTTAACTGTGAGCCGCCTCGTAAGTCCAACCCCAAAGGTACTGGAATTGTAACTATCACCGCAATTGCGGCCATGACCAGCAGTAAAATTAAAGCTAATAGCGATCGCTGTCTTTGCATACCATAACTCGCAACTGACAAAGGCTATAATAGCGCTCTTTTCACGAGTTTTGAACAAGCATAGAGAGGGACACCAAGAGCATACCAATGCCCAGTCCCTCATTTTCAGTTTCTATACTCCCATAGCCACCATCTTTTCCACAGCTTCTACTATTTGCTCTGGTTGCACTATCGTTAACCGTTCCAAATTGCCGTTGTAAGGAGTGGGGATATCTTGGGAAGAAAGCCGCAGCACTGGCGCATCTAATTCATCGAACAAGCGGTCATTGATGGATGCCGTTAATTCTGCACCAATACCTCCAGTTCTCATACACTCTTCCACAATAATTACGCGATGGGTTTTGCGTATGGATGCCCCAATAACATCAAAATCCAAAGGTTTAAGTGATATCAAGTCAATAACCTCTGGATCATAACCTTGCTTTTCCAAAACTTTCACGGCCTGCAACACATGATGGCGCATACGTGAGTAAGTGAGAATAGTAACATCTTTGCCACCACGGACGACCTCCGCCCTATCCAAAGGCAGCAAATATTCCTCCTCCGGTAAATCTTCCTTCAAGTTATAAAGCAGAACATGTTCAAAAAACAACACCGGGTTATCATCACGAATAGCCGACTTTAGTAATCCTTTAGCATTATAGGGAGTAGAACAGGCAACAATTTTCAAACCAGGAACAGCCTGAAAATAAGCCTCCAAGCGTTGAGAATGTTCCGCCCCCAACTGTCTACCCACACCACCGGGACCACGAATTACCATAGGGATTTTAAAATTACCACCAGAAGTGTAGCGCAACATCCCAGCATTATTAGATATTTGGTTAAAAGCCAACAGCAAAAAACCCATATTCATCCCCTCAATTATCGGCCGTAACCCAGTCATAGCCGCCCCCACAGCCATCCCAGTAAAGCTATTTTCAGCAATGGGAGTATCCAGAATTCTAAGTTCACCATACTTCTTGCATAAATCTTTAGTAACCTTATAGGAACCCCCGTAGTGTCCTACATCTTCACCAAGAACAAATACACTAGAATCACGAGCCATTTCCTCATCAATGGCTGACCGCAGAGCATTAAAAAAAAGTGTTTCTGCCATTTAAACCTTATAGTAAAACAGTCGTTTTAGAATCTTATCGCGCTACAGTACTAAATATCGTCAGCCATTGCACAAAGTGCATATCCCGAAGCAATGGCACCAAACCAGAAAAAAAAATTTATTACCATAAATCAGTCAAAGCCAACACCAAAAAAAATATCCCTAACCCTAAAAACCTTCCTCAGCCACAAACAACCCAAACTTACTTACTCAGAGCAAACACAACCAAAACCACTCAAAAACCTTCAAACACCATCATCACAGCACATCTGAATCAACCCCCAAAAAACCCAAACCTTCCCCCTCAAGCAACCCCATCTTAATACAGCTAGAAAACTCACATCACAACCCTCAGACTCAACCACATAATCCAGACATTAAACCTCATTCACATCTTGTAAACGAGAAGCCTCCAAGCGACTCATCCATTTTTGTAAATACACTCGATTAACACCTTCCTCAAAAGAATCTTGAGTATCCCTAGGAAAAGGCATCAACCCCAAAATAGCAGCCGTAGTCACACAAAACATAGACTTTTGGAAACTCATACAAATTTTTACCCGTAAATCATCCTCACCCCGAACACCATCACAATAAAACTCACGTAAATAAACAGGCAAAAAATGACGCATATCCTGCATAAGTAAAGTAGGCGGAATACCAGCACCACCTATAGGCAAAGGATCCGCATATAAAGCCCCATATTGAAAACGAGCTTGATCCACAGGAATTTGATACGCCTGAGCATTATATGAAACCGTCCCATGAAAAGGCGTTCCCCGAAAGAAAACAGCCTCCACATAAGGCACAGCAACATCCGCCAGAAAAGTCAAACCCGCAGACTGAGGAATAATCTCATAAACTTCCTCTTGAACTCTCACAGCATAACTAATAGGTTTCATAGCATTAGCCACCAAACCCGCCCTAATATACTCCACAACATCCGGAATAGACTTAACCTCACCCCCGTCATAGCAATCCGACAAACCCAGAAAAATATCAGCCATAACCCGCCAAAATTGACCCAAACCGCTACAATAAGCCGAAACACGCAACATTTCCGTCAAAAAATCAGGAAACAATTGGTCAACCCCCATAACAACAAAATTACCCTTAAACCTAGCCTCAATAACCCTACGAGCCCTCACTTGAAAATCAGCAGAATCTAAAAACTCATCCAACCCACCACCACCATGCCACATCATAGCCCGCACACAGTACTCCGCATACTCAAAATTAAACCTGTCATGCCACCAATGACGCATTAACCTCTTAAAAGAAAACTTCCCATTAAAATACTTAAAAAAAGGAAAAAAAACTAAAAACTGATACTCAGCAATATAAATAAGATTATTTGAATAAGCATCCAACACCACCCCATAACTCTTAAGAATCCCCACCACCTCCATCACATTAACCTCACTATCTCGCACCAACCCACCACCACCTAGCAAACATTCAACATACTCAGGCACAGAAAAAACACCAAAACCCTTACTCATAACCACCATCAACACGACACCAAAAAACAAACACATCAACCATCACAAAAAACAAAAACACACCCATCCAAACCCTACCCCCCATACCCCCCATCCAAAAACACACCACCCACCACATAAACAGCATTAACCATAGCCTTAATCGTAGGCTCACACCAACGCACCAACCACCCCGGTTGAACCCCAAAAAACACAATAAGCACAGCTAAAATTACAGCAGGAAAGCGATCGCCCCAAAACACCCTAGGCAAAACAGAAACCCCAGCAGACAGACGCCCAAAAAAAGCACCATTCATCAAAATCAAAAAATAAACCCCAGTCAAACCCGTACCAAACATAGATAAAAGACATTGCACAGGAAAAACCTCAAAACAGCCCCTAAAAACCATAAACTCAGAAACAAACCCCACCATACCCGGAACACCAGCACCAGCCATCACCCCCAAAACCATCAAACTACCAACCACAGGCAAACCACGCTCCGGATTAAACAAACCACCAACCACATTCAAATCCCGACTACCAGCCTTCTCATAAACAACCCCCACCAGCAGAAACAGCAAAGCAGAAATCAAACCGTGACTAATCATTTGCACAACAGCCCCCAAAACACTCAAAGGAGTCCCCGCCGCCGCCCCCAACAAAACATAGCCCATATGTCCAACAGAACCATAAGCCACCATTTTTTTCATATCAGACTGAGCAATAGCACAGCATGACCCAAACAGAACACACACCACAGCCCAACCAGCCAACCAAGGAGCCAAAAAAAACCAAGCCCCCGGCAACAAAAACATACCAAAGCGCAGCAAACCATAAGTTCCCAACTTCAACAACACCCCCGCCAACAGCACAGAAATAGGAGTAGAAGCCTCCACATGGGCATCTGGTAACCACGTATGAAACGGAACCAGAGGAATCTTAATACCAAAACCCACCAAAACCCCAGCCAACAGCAACAACTGAGACCCCAAAGGCAAACTAGTCGTATTCAAACCACCCAAAGCAAAACTAGAAGAACCGCCCAGCCAAACCATACCCAAGAAACTCGCCAAAATCAACACACCAGACACAGCCGTATAAATCAGAAACTTCGTAGCCGCATAACCCCGCCTTCCACCCCCCCAAATAGCAATCAACAGATACAAAGGAATTAATTCCAACTCATAAAAAAAGAAAAACAGAAGTAAATCCTGCGCCAAAAACGCACCCATAACCCCAGCACATAACAACAACACCAAACAGTAATAAAACCTAGGACGCGCAAAAGAATCACCACTACAGTAAACAGCAACACCAGTCAACAAACCATTCAAAACCACCAACGGTAGAGACAAACCATCCACCCCCAGAGCATAACTCAGACCCAAAGAATCTATCCAAGGAAAAAACTCAACAAACTGCTCATTAACCTCACCCGGATTAAAAATAAAAACCAGCACAATAGTCCACAGAAAAATCATCACAGCAAAAACCAAAGCCACCATCCGACAAAGCCTCCCACTCATATCAGCAGGCCAGAAACCAAAAAAAACCGCACCCAACAACGGTAGTAAAATCAGCACACTCAACATAAGCATTACCAACCAAAAGCAAAACAAAAATTAACTCAACACAATTAAAAAAGCAAAAGATTCAGCAAACCCAAAGACCAGCCAACCAAAAAAACCAGAACAAAAATCACTACCACTATCGTCAACATATACCCCTGGAATTGACCAGAAATGCTGTACCTTAAACCTTGACCACCCAGAAACGTAGCAAACCCCACCAAATTCACAAAACCATCAACAACATAGCGATCGCACCAAGCCGAAACCCTTGATAGAAAAGCCACCGCATTAACAACAGTTAACTTGTAAACCCTATCAATGTAAAAATCATAACCCAACAAATCCTGAACAAACCTCCACACCAAAACCCTAGACCGAGACCAAGCCTTATGCAAATACAAAGTAGACCCTATACCCACACCCATCACAGAAGAACAAAACAAAAGCAACAACACATACCAATCAACACCGTCCCAACCAGGCAAAAGACCCCATAGCTGTAACATCAGAGGCAACAGTAAAATCACCACACTTAGAGCAACCATAGGCAAAGCCATTAGCCAACCAACCTCCGGAGCCCGACGAGTTTTTTGTTGTGACTCACCCCAAAAAATTAATCTAAAAACTCGCGTCAAATTCAAAGCCGTAATACCATTGACAAACACTAAAACCCCAATTACCCAAGGGCAAACATGAACCAAACCCTCAGCCCATGCCAGCATAGACCAGAAACCACCCAGAGGTAAAAGACAAACCATACCAGCAGCACCCACAACAAACGCCGTAGTAGTAGCCGGCATCCGAGACCACAGACCACCCATTTCCGTCAAATCTTGAGTGCTAGTAGTATAGATAACCGAACCAGAACTCATAAACAAAAGAGCTTTAGCCAGAGCATGACTTAAGAGCAACATTAACGCCACACCACCTTGCTCAGTTAGTTCCGTTTTTTGGCCAACAGCCAAAAACACCAACCCCATATATGCACTAGTAGAATGACATAGCGATCGCTTAATATCCGTTTGCGCCAGGGACACCAAAGATGCCCCCACCGCCGTCAAAGTTCCTATAACAACCAACGAATCTAAAGCAACTGGCGACAAAATTAATAGTGGTTGAAGTTTGTACAACAAATAAGCACCACCAGCCACCACCAGAGAATTCCGCATCACAGAAGCCGGGTTAGGTCCCTCCATAGCTTCATCCAACCACAAATGCAAAGGAAATTGAGCACATTTACCCACAGGTCCAGCAATCAAAGCCAAACCCAACAACGTCGATGTCAGTGGACTTAAAACAGCCCTTTGTGCCCATTCATATAAATCAGAAAAATTCAAACTACCAGCCAAACTCGAAAGAGTCACCACAGCCATTAACAGCAGCAAATCACCCACTCGCTTAGTAAAAAAAGCATCTCGCGCTGCCGTTACCACCAAAGGTTGAGCATACCAGAAACCCACCAAAAGGTAAGTTGAAACAGTGAGAACCTCCAACAGAGCATAGCTAAGAAACAAAGAATCACTAATAGCCAAAGCAGTCAGCGCCATTTCAAAAAAGCCAAATAGAGCAAAGAAACGAGCCAGGGACCACTCCTTATCCATATATCCCAAGGCATACACTTGTGCCAGCAGACTTAATCCCGTAATTAAGACAGTTGCGCCGATGCTAACTGGTGAAATTTCCAACGCAAATGATAAGTTAAAGTCCGCAGCCTGAAACCAGTTAATTAGCAAAGTTTCTGGTTCTCTATCCCAAATGTGCCTAAATACCAACAGGCTATGGACAAAACCCGCAAAAGTAGTTAACAAGTTGAAGTAAGCCGCAGGTCTTGGGCCTGTACGCCGAATAATTCCCATTCCCCATGGCAAAGTTACAATTGCGCCAATTAAGCTATAAAGTGGCACCCACCAACTTGTTGAAGATAGAAACTGATTCATTGAGACTTTCCTTGACGACTCAGCCTTGATTTTTTGCTTAAATATTTTAAAACAATCATTTATTTAAAAAGAGTTATACCAAGATATAATCTATTGTTTTTTAACAATTTTTGCTGAAATTTTAAATAAGTATTTTTTATTTACTTAGCTTGTAAAGTTATAATACGAATATAACTTTACATATACATATACATATTCAAACGCAATTACTTTTATTTATACTCACAATAACCTATCCCACTAATCAAATTGTTTGAATCCATATACCGATAGTCCCTATGTCAATAAAGGAATCGAAATATACTTTTTTACTTTGCCATCGGACAGCTAAACGACGATACTTACGTTGATACAATGCAAAACAACGTTCTTGTTGGAACTTTGGAATTGATATTTTAATCGGTCTCCCCCCTATTTTTCTGGCTTTTCCAAACTTCTTTAGGTATTTGGGGCTTAATTTCTCCCTTGCTTGGCACTCCCCATAGCTAGTACCCTTTACCCCGTAAGCAACATCATTACCTCCTCCCTTCCCAGGGGGAAAAGGAGTCGTCTACAGCCCCAAAATCCCATTTTATCAAGCCTTTCTCAGATGGGATGGCTAATATCCGTGCCCTTAAATGTTCAAATGTTCCATCTGTGCGCCACCGCTTTAACCATCAGTGAGAGGAGCTTTTAGATGCCCATATATCTACCCTTGGTAAATCACACATCGACACTCTGTAATTAGGATGTAGAATAAGCTATTTAATACATAAAGATACGGAGCGTGAGGCATTCCTTTTCCACCCTTAGATAGTTTTTCAGGGAATACATCATTATTAAAAAGCTTCCATTCAAGGTCACTTAGTCCTTCAAAACCCCCAGCCATCAATAAACACGCCTTTACTTATACAATAACAAACTACCATACTGTGGCATTAGTTGAAATAGGCTCATATAAGGAAATAACCTGAAAAACCTTGGGGTTAAGTTTTGGATGTGGGGGTAAAAAATTAACCCTTCTTTAGGCAAGGGATAAAAGCCAGTTAATAATACCTTTGCCCTTCAATCATTTTGACTATTCTCTGTGTTGAGCAACATAGCGTTTGAGTGTTTCAGTACAGATATAGCTAGCCGCCCTCACAAAATAACTCAAAGTCCAGAAAGTAGCCAGTTATAGCAACCCAAGAAACTCTTTTCTCATTAAATAAAATGCCCGACGTTTAATTGTGTTGATGATTTAAGATGGATTCTCTATTAGCTTGGCATTAATAAAAGAAATAGTGTACCATAACGAACACATACATCAAGGAGGTAATTAATTAAGACTAGTTTTAGAGCACCAAGTCAGTATGACTTGGAGTGACAGTAACTTAACCCGGAAGAATGTCAATTAATCTCAGTTGGGGTTAAGAAGAAGGAACTAAAACCTAATCCAAATCCAAGTGAGTCTAACTGTAGGGGTCACTTCTTGGGTTGGTGACAACAAGCAATCAAACCACAAAGAATACTTACGACAAAACCAGCAGAAATGCCATGGCGGGAATGCTCAGTTTGGCAAACAATGCTTATTAATTTACAATACTGTAGCCAAATTACGAGGGTTCAACGGCTGTAGAAGTATTGTGAATACGACCAAGAGAGGTAAGCTTGGCAAAAATCTGGGATAACAAAATAGGCTCTGGTGGTTCTAGAAGCATTTTTAACATTTCACGAACATATCGAAAACCACGACAGTAAGCCTTAAGATCAACAATGCCAGAACCAGGATTATCTTGACAGAACTGAGCTAGAAGATAATGAGACAAATTGACCATAAAAAATGAAAGGTTGACAGCATTAGTCACCGCACTTTGACCACTGTTCATAAAATCCTCCAATCCCCAAAACTGTTTAGCATGCCGGAAATTAAATTCGATTTGGAAACGCAGTTTATAGTAGTCAATTATTTTTTCATATGATAAAGTTAGGTCACTAGAAAAAGAATTACGTGACTACTAGCATTAGTTTTGAGATTAGTTTTCACCAAAATAACTACATTCAGGGACTGGGCAAATTCTTTGTGTAGTAAGGTAGCTTGATAAGTATCTGTTTGAATATCTGAATCAATACTACTGTGACGCAAATATTCCTGGGGAATATTACGCCAGTCGAGCTTACCTCCGTATTTACGACGCGAACGATGATTAGAGTCAGGATGTTGGTAAGGTATATATAATGGCCAATCGTGGGGTAACTTGGAAATTATGTGTAACTTTACCTGCCTAGCCATCTGCAAAGCATTATTGTTACCAAAGTGACTATCTACAACTGAGTAAGTCAGAGGAATAAAGTTAGCTATTAATTTAAATAGCTCATTAATCATCTGCTGAATACTGAGTAATTCAGATGTAAGAATTACCTCCTGTTTATTTTTGTTATTACTGCCTTTTGGTCGTCCGCGCCCACGTTTCCCTTTAGGTTTTATTTCTGGGCTTAGGGAAACAATACTTTTTTCTACATCCCTCTTGATTACCTGTTCTATCTTAATCGGAAATGAGTGTCTTTGTTGAACACTTACTAATGATAGTGTAAACAAAGAAATACTTGATATTGGTTTACTTATTAGACTGGAAAAGAACTTATCTAATCCATAGGTCTTCTTCCCAACTTTGCTTATTACTACTTCGTCTCCTGCCAACAAATAAACATCATTTGGGCAAAACAAATGCCGCCGAAAAAACACCCAGAACACCGTTGCCCACGGTATAACTGTATGAAAGAATCTGATTACCGTCCGATAACTACCACCAGTCCCCTTGTTTTGGAAGACTATAACTCTACTACATCAGCCCTCTTTTTTATACTTTTTTTTGGCTACAGTATTGAAATCTAGTACCTATTTTAAATACGGTTTCTTACCATGAAAGGGAAACTCAAACAGGTAGATATGTCTACCATGATGAGAATAGTGGGGGTACTTACTACAAAGTTAATCCTAATGACAGTGTAGTTTACACTTGTCAAAATGCTGAGGGTCAATATGGTTATGTGGTCTTAGAGGATACAGGTTCTGGTATTCCTGAGAATAAAATCATATATGTTGATTAGGCTGACCGGAATGTAGTTGCCCAGAACCATCATTATAAACGTGTAGAACTGTACATGACTGCGGTTAGTGACAACGGTGGTTTAAACCTCAAGGCTAAAATGCGGTCAGAGTTAGCAGGGGGAATTAAGTTAGTCAAAGCTGCGGGTGAGTTAGAAAGCGATCGCACTAGCACTAGTTTTAATGTGGGTGCGAATAAATTGATTCTCAAATCTCAAAGGGACTTGGGTAATATCGACATTGCTGCTATGTCCAGCATTGCTCCCAATATGGAAATTAGTGTTGGTGCGGACGTGGTATTGAATGCTCCACTCAATAGCAATAGTTTAGTAGTCACTTCCACTGGTTACTTTGATGCCGATGGTACTCTCAAAGGTGGTAGTCTGAGAACTAATGGTGCTGCGCTGACTTCTGAAAATATCACCCTCAATGCTTTGAAGGATATTGATGTAGAAATTAGTGGTCAAAATACAACTTTAATTGCAGGGGTTGCTGATGGCTGTAACATTAATATCAATGCTACAGGTTCTAATTTGACTGCTGTTACTGCTAGAGGTAAACAGATTAATATCACAGCTGACACCATGAATGCAGATGATGTGCAAGGTGATAAAGTATCTTTGACAGCAAATACCCTCAATAATGTTATTGCTACTGGTACAGAGATTAATATCACTGCTAATGGGACTATCACCACTTCAAATACAGGGATTACAGCCAATTTTCTATCTGTAAATGGCACTGGAAATATTGGAAGTGAAGGTAATGTAGTACAAACTGCGGTGAGTCAACTGAATGTAAGTGACACTGGTGGTAATGCTTATATTCATAATCAGGGGGAGATGATGGCAAGTAGCATTAACCTTAGTGGGTCACTCTACCTGGAAAATGTTGGGGCTTTAACTATGGGGTAAGTAACTACCACTGGTAGTGTTAATATTTTAGCTCGTAGTCCTGTTATCCAAACAGCTGATATTATCTCTAACGCAGATATCACTATTACAGCCACTGAAACTGAATCTGCTAGAAATGATGATTATATAATTATCCGTAATGGTGTTGTTCTCAGGACTACAGGTGTAAATATTACCTTGCAAGCTAGCGACGATGTTACCCTGGGGGATAACTCTATTTTGGATGCTTCGGGCAATGTTGTTATGGAAGCAGATTTAGGTACTGGTGATGTGGGTACTGGGGTTGCTGTGAGTTTGAATGGTGGTATCACAGGCAATAGTTTAACTGTTACCACCGGGGATGATGGGGATACTATTAATCTCAATGAAGCGGCTCAAGTGACTACAATCAATACCAGTGTTGGTAATGATGTGATTAATTTTGGTAATGGCGGTAATACTCTCAATCAATTTGCTGAACTTGTAACTGTTGATGGTGGTACGGGAACTAATACCTTAAATATCAATAATTAAGGGGATACTGTTGGAAGGACTGTAAATATTACCCCAACCGCTATGACTGGGTTGGGGTCGGGGATTAACTATAGTAATCTGGAAAATATTAACCTGAACATGGGTTCTGGTGATGACCAGGTTTTAGCTGTTGCAACGGTGATGACTTCTGTGTTTGTTGATGGTGGCGGGGGCAAAAATAGATTTGCTCAAGATTTCTCCAACGACATTAATGATTTAAATCTGACCATTAACCCGCAAAACTCGGCAGCACTCTGGCTGGAACCCTGAGCTATGCTAATGTGCAAGAAATCCGACTGATTTTGGGTTCTGGTAACGATACAGTGACGTTAAATAATCTTCCTGTGAGTCAGGGTGCTAATAATTCTCCGCACTCATTGATTATCGAGGGTGGTGATGGCACAAATACTTTAAATGTCTAAAATCAGGGGGATACAGTTGGACGGAGTGTAAATATTGCTGAAATAGCCATTACTGGTTTAACCGTAGCTATAGACTATCAGGGAGTGCAAAGGATGAATCTGTATTTAGGTTCTGGTCATGACATCATCTCAGCAGGTGAAACTGTGACGGCTTCTGTCTTCTTCGATGGTGGTCAAGGTAGGGATAGCTTTGTTCAAGATTTCTCACAGCGTACTGATGACTTGAATTTAAATATTAATCTGCAAGACTTTATACCTGGTGGGAATGGCTTCAGTAGTGTGGAAAGAATCAACTTTATGTTGGGTTCTGGCAATGATACCATGACGCTGATTAATCCTATAGTCATTCCTAATTCTCAGGTTTCAATTGTGGGTAATGGGGGGAACGATAGACTAAACATGGCAATCAAATTATTACTACTGGTAGCGGGAAGGACAGTATTACCACAGGTAACGGGAATAGTGTGATTACAACTACTGGCGGTGATAACACCATCACAACAGGTAATGGAAATCAAATTATTACTACTGGTAGCGGTAATGACCGCATTAACACAGGTAATGGGGATGATATCATTACTGTCCAGGGAGATAACGACATCATCAAGACTGGTAAGGGAATAAGACTATAATTCGTAACCCTTAAGCCGATGACGGGATTTGAACCCGTCGCCTGCTGATTACTAATCAGCTGCTCTACCACTGAGTCACATCGGCGTATACAAAGGTATGTGCAACTTATTGTTTTGTTACATAACCTGCATTTCTCACAAATAATGCAACTGCAGTCTTTCAAGTCTTTATGGGGAAAGGAGTTGACAATTTTTATGGCGGGATTTTACACCAGTATGAAAATGCAGAATCTAGCTTTTATATTGTTTCCGGTTGCACTGAAATGATACATTTGGAATAAGAATGTGTAGGAATTTTGCCCAATAATTCAGTGTTGGTAAAGATAAGCGCATTGTTTTGACAGTAGACCGGGCTGGTTAGCATACAAGTAAACAAGTCCATGTCCCAGAAGGGTTACATCTAGGATTCATCCTGAATTTGTCAAGCCCAGTTACCGTCAGCATTTGCCATTTGCGGATAAGCCTATTGTTTTGCATGTGGTGTGTGGTACAATCTTATAGGTTTTGACTTATCCAACAGTCCGTCAATTGATTGATTTTCCATCTAGGGGGACAAGTTTACCTCTGGCATGAATGGTAGAAAAGGACTGATTAAGCATCTTCACTGTCTGCTTCTATCCTACAATTAAGGCAAATCTGAGAAGTCTTTAAATTGGCTAAGTCCCCATATCCAGAGCCGGGAGCTTTGGGTGGTTTTATGGCAGGTATGATAAAAGAAATCATATAGCATAACTGGCTACTTTAGGAATTAATCAACTTCCATTGAGTAGAATCCGCTATAAATTTTTGTTAAGTTTTTTAAAAGTTTTTTATTATAAACAATTATACTAATTTATATTGCCAGGGAGACCAAGCTTTCCTATGCTTAACTTAGAAGTGTTTTTATGGTTAAAGATTAGCTCTTCCCGTTAAACATTTCAAAACACAGTACTGATTGGATGAAATTTTTAGGAGTTCTGCGATGCCAATTGCAGTTGGAATGATTGAGACAAAGGGTTTTCCAGCAGTGGTAGAAGCTGCTGATGCGATGGTGAAAGCAGCGCGGGTTACTTTGGTGGGATATGAAAAAATTGGTAGTGCTAGAGTAACTGTGATTGTGCGGGGAGATGTATCTGAAGTACAAGCATCAGTTGCAGCGGGCATAGACGCGGCTAGAAGAGTTAACGGCGGTGAAGTACTATCTACTCACATCATTGCCCGTCCCCACGAAAACTTGGAATACGTGCTACCAATTCGGTATACGGAAGCAGTAGAACAATTCCGTACTTAAAAGCTGATTAAACAAACAAAGTAATAGGTGGGGTTGCTGTCTTGAGCGGCGCTTTTGCTAAGGGGTAAGAAATTTAATTCAGGATTAAAACTAATGTCAATCGCAGTAGGAATGGTAGAAACGCTGGGTTTTCCGGCAGTGGTGGAAGCTGCTGATGCGATGGTGAAAGCCGCACGCGTTACTTTGGTAGGCTATGAAAAGATTGGTAGCGGTCGAGTAACAGTCATCGTTCGGGGTGACGTTTCTGAAGTACAAGCTTCGGTGGGTGCAGGAGTAGAATCTGTCAAACGAGTCAACGGCGGACAAGTATTATCTACCCATATCATTGCTCGTCCCCATGAAAACTTGGAATACGTGCTACCAATTCGGTATACCGAAGATGTAGAACAATTCCGGGAAAATGTGAACGCGATTCGTCCTTTCGGTAGAAGACCGTAATCTCTAATGCAAATTGCCAAAGTTCGCGGCACAGTGGTAGGGACGCAAAAAGATCCAAGTCTTAGAGGTGTCAAACTACTGTTGTTGCAATTAGTAGATGAAGAAGGCAATGTCCTGCAAAACTACGAGGTAGCAGCAGATACAGTAGGTGCAGGAGTAGATGAGTGGGTGCTTGTCACTCGTGGCAGTGCCGCTCGTCAAATTCTCGGCAATGAACAACGTCCTTTGGATGCAGCAGTAGTGGCGATCATTGATACCATTCACTTGGAGGGTCGCCTCATATACAGTAAAAAAGACCAGTATCGATAGCAACTAGTCATTAGTCATGAGTTGAAGACTAATGATGAAAACCCAACGACAATAAGCTTAATTCAGGAGGAGTCTTGCAATGGTAGTCCGCAGCACGGCGGCACCCCCAACCCCGTGGTCGAGGAATTTAGCCGAGCCAAAAGTCCATGAAACCACATTTGTACATCCAGCTGCCAGTCTGATTGGAGATGTGCGGATAGGCGCGAATGTAATCGTTGCTCCGGGGACCTCGATTAGAGCGGATGAAGGCACACCTTTTCATATTGGCGAAAATACTAATATTCAAGATGGTGTAGTAATTCATGGATTGGAGCAAGGCCGAGTAATTGGCGATGACCAGGATAAATACTCGGTATGGATTGGTACAAATGTTTCCATTACCCACATGGCACTGATTCATGGGCCAGCCTATGTAGGAGATAATTCTTTCATTGGCTTTCGCTCCACGGTATTTAACGCCAGAGTAGGTGCAGGTTGCATCGTCATGATGCACGCTTTAATACAAGATGTAGAAATTCCCCCGGGTAAGTATGTACCTTCGGGAGCGATAATTACTACTCAGCAGCAAGCTGACCGATTACCAGATGCTGAACCTGAGGATCAGCAATTCGCTCATCATGTGGTCGGGGTGAATCAGTCTTTAAGAACAGGTTATCGATGTGCTGCGGATACCAAATGTATTGCACCCATTCGGGATGAGATTGCTAAATCTTATACAAATACTGGTATTAGTGTTTTAGAGCTAGAAAGGAGTAGTGAAGTGTCAAGTAATAGCTTGGGTGCAGAAATAACAGAACAGGTGCGCTATCTTTTAGAACAAGGATATAAAATTGGTACAGAACATGTAGACCAAAGACGGTTCCGCACTGGTTGTTGGCAAAGTTGCCAGCCGATTCAACCTGGATCAATAGGGGAGGCGATGGCTGCTTTAGAAAGCTGTTTGAGAGACCATAGCGGAGAATATGTCCGTTTGTTTGGTATTGACAGTGGTAGACGACGGGTTTTAGAAACCATTATTCAACGGCCCGATGGAATAGTGAATTCGATTAATAGCAGCAGCTTTGCCGCATCTGCTAGTAATGGCAATGGTCACTACAGCGGTAACGGTAATGGTCGGGTTGCTAGTAGTAGCTTACTGAGTAGCGAAACCATAGAGCAAGTTCGTAATTTGCTGTCCAACGGTTACAGAATTGGTACAGAACACGTAGATGAGCGACGTTTCCGGACTGGTTCCTGGAACAGCTGTAAGCCTATAGAATCAACTTCTACAAATGAAGTGATCGCCGCTTTAGAAGAATGTATAGAAACCCATCAAGGGGAATATGTGCGCTTGATTGGTATCGATGGCAAAGCGAAACGGCGGGTTTTAGAAACCATTATCCAAAGACCAAACGGTCATGTTGTTGCATCTGGAAGCAAACAATCCTCAAGCAAAGGAAGTTCCAGCACTGCCACCGCCACTGTGACCAGTACTAAATTGAGTACAGAAGTGGTAGAACAAATTAAGCAAATTTTGGCTGGTGGTTATAAAGTTAGTGCTGAACATGTAGACCAAAGACGATTCCGCACAGGTTCTTGGGCTAGCTGTGGACAAATAGACACCACCTCTGAAAGAGAAGCGATGGCTACTGTGGAAGGATACCTCGCTCAACACCCAGGGGAATATGTGCGTTTGATTGGTATCGATACCAAAGCGAAACGCCGAGTCTTAGAGACGATTATCCAACGTCCTTAAATAGAGGGAAGTGAAGAGTGGGAAATAGAGGGTAGGGACTTTTTATTTCACCACTCACCACAACTCACCATTGACATTTTTCCGGCTTCCGAGGTTAAAATTCCCATGTCTGTGCCGCCACTGCACCTCAGCAACAACTTCGACCCTTACATAAGTGGCGAGGTGACTGTTCATCCCAGCGCAGTACTTGCGCCTGGAGTGATACTTCAAGCGGCTGTAAACAGCAAGATTATCATCGGCCCTGGGGTCTGTATTGGTATGGGGTCAATTATCCAAGTTAGCGAAGGCATCCTGGAGATAGAAGCAGGCGCAAACTTGGGAGCCGGTTTTTTGATGATTGGGAAAGGCAAAATTGGCGCAAATGCTTGTATTGGTTCAGCAACAACAGTTTTTAACTGTTCTGTTGAGGCGGGAGCAGTGATCGCACCCGGTTCAATTTTGGGGGACACCAGTCGGCAAATTCAGGAAACTAACAATGGTGTGAATAGCGGTACTGAACAACAGCCAGAAGTTGAAAGTAGTTTGGAAGCACATGAGGAGACAGTAATTTCCTCAACGAGGGTTTCAGCGTCGGCTTACTGGAAGTTTAAAGACCAGTCTATTTCTTCTTCTCAGTCTTCTGAGTCTTCGCCCACATCGAAAAGCCAGCCTCCACTTGTAGAAGAAAATCCCAACGCTACCAACTACATTACCCAAGCGCCTGAATTAAGTGAACCTCCCACACAATCGCCTAATAGTTTCGGGAACCAAATTTATGGTCAAGGAAGTATAAATAGGTTATTAGTTACATTGTTTCCCCATAGGCAAAGCTTAAATGACCGCATTTCTGAAGATCACTCTGAGTAAGTGTTAATTGTAAGTTGTCAGTTTCGTGAGTAACTGGGAAAATTCACATGGAAACATCTAATCAACACTCTATTAGCACCATTCAGAAATCCCGGCGACGAGATACTCTGAAAGATAGTCTAAAGAATTCTGCTTTGGGTTTAGTATCTACCAGCAGCTTTCCCGCTATTGTGGGAACAGCTGATATGATGCTCAAATCCGCTGGTGTTCATTTAGTGGGGTATGAAAAAATTGGTAGTGGTCAGTGTACGGCTATTGTTCGGGGTGGGATTGCTGATGTACGTTTAGCAGTGGAAGCTGGTGTTCAAACTGCTGAACAGTTTGGTCAATTGGTTTCTAGTTTGGTAATTCCTCGTCCTTATCCTAACCTGGAGATAGTGCTGCCCATCACTACCCGCCTGAGTAAATTGATGGAAGAAGGTAATCAAAGTAGTTTAAGCAACTTAGCTATTGGTTTAGTGGAAACACGTGGTTTTCCGGCAATGGTTGGTGCTTGTGATGCTATGCTGAAATCTGCTGATGTTCATTTAGCAGCTTATGAGAAAATTGGTGGGGGTTTGTGTACGGCGATTATTCGTGGGACTGTGGCAAATGTAGCCGTGGCAGTGGAGGCTGGAATGTTTGAAGCAGAACGCATTGGCGAATTGAATGCAGTAATGGTGATTCCTCGACCATTGGATGAAATGGAGAACACCTTGCCTTTAGCAAGTTGTTGGATTGAACACCGCGAACCATTGAATATACCCGTGGATGTCCAGGAGCAGGTTGCCGAAATAGAAGTGCTGCAATTGCCTGATTTGTCGCAAATACCCACAAAAGTGACAGAAGAAATATGGAAGGATGAATGATGAATTCAGATGGGTAAATGATGAATTGTTAGCAATTCTCATTCAGTTTTCATCATTCAACATTCATCTTGGGCTGGAAGGTATCTTACGCTTTGCTTATTGTTTTGATATTAACTTGTGAACACCATAAGTAAAACAACTTTCTTCTAATAACGTTAATAGATTTTCATCTATACTAAAGTTCATAACTTTGTATGAGTGATTCGGCATCATCGGCAAGTGTTCAGTGATACTAGATTTATAGATATAAATTGCTATTAGAGGAGAATTACCCTTGAAGCAGGCGACGCTACACCAGTTGAAGGTGTTTGAGGCGGCAGCACGGCACAGTAGCTTTACTCGTGCTGCTGAGGAATTATTTCTGACCCAGCCCACTGTCTCTATGCAAATTAAACAGCTCACAAAATCCGTAGGGTTGCCATTATTTGAGCAGGTGGGAAAACGTCTCTTTTTGACAGAAGCAGGACAGGAATTATTTGCCACTTGTCGCCAAATTTTTGAAACTATAGCCCAGTTTGAAATGAGTGTGGCAAATTTAAAGGGTCTAAAACAGGGGCAATTGCGTTTGGCAGTGATTACAACGGCAAAGTATTTTATACCCAGGTTATTAGGGCCATTTTGTCAACTTTATCCAGGAATTGAAATTTCGTTACAAGTCACAAACCATGAAAAAATCTTGGAAAGGATGGTCAATAACATGGATGACTTGTACATTATGAGTCAAGTGCCAGAAAATCTAGATGTCATCTGTGAGCCATTTTTAGATAATCCGTTAGTAGTATTTGCACCTGTTAATCATCCTTTAGCAAAAGAAAGAAATATCCCTATAGAAAGCTTGACAAATGAACCTTTTATTATGCGCGAGCCGGGTTCAGGAACTCGTCGCGCTGTGCAACAACTTTTTGACGAGCATAGGGTAAAAGTAAAAGTTAAACTGGAATTGGGCAGCAATGAAGCGATTAAACAAGCCATCGCTGGAGGTTTAGGAATTTCTGTTTTATCGCGCCATACTTTAATGCCAGACTCTTCGGAGTTCAGTATTTTGGATGTGCAACACTTTCCTATTAAGCGGACTTGGTATATGGTGTATCCATCGGGAAAACAGTTATCTATTGTTGCTCATACTTATTATGAGTATCTACTGGAAGCGGCAAAAAAGTTTGTTGAGGAAAGTGGATTTTCTGCTGTAAGTAAAGGTGAGGATATCAATGATTAATATCAAGATTTGGCATGGAAAAATTAACCAATTACACCGCAAATTTAGACCACTATTCCCAAGTTTTTGATACTTGGGCGATAGCAGTTGCACCACAGTATACATCTCAAGATTGTGGTGTTTGTGGAACAGGGGTTAAAAAGTCGTTGTCTACTCCTACTCAGAAATGTCATTGTTGCAGGACAATTATGCACCATGACCACAATACAGCAATTATGTTTTTGAACAAAGGACTAAAAAGTACTGTGGGGCCTACAGAATCTAAAGCTTGTGGACAGAAGGACTTCTATATAGCGGGGGAAACTCCTCTAAACAAGTCGGCTGAATGAAACAAGAATCCCACCCCTTGAAGGGGTGGGAGCGTCAATCAGGGGAGTTTGTTCACCCCTGCTGGGGTTTTTCTGTCCGCAGGGGCAAATCGTGGGTGGCAAAATGCTATCAGCTATTTTTTGTGAGCTGTTGACAGTTATAAAAACCAAATATGAGCCAGAATACCAAAATTGCTCCTGTTAATACCAAAATTGGTATGGGGCCAAACCTCACAATTAACGGCGGTGCTGCGGCTGTAAATAAACCACCACCTACAATGGGTTCAAATAGTAATTGTTTGTAAGCAAAACTTTCAAAAGCACCAGATTCATTATCTGGGTCTACCATTCGCATGAGTAATAATCCAGTGGAAGTAACACCCATAGATTGTCCCATGTCGCCAATGCCACGTTCAAACCAGTAAACAGGTAGAAGACGAGGGCCTAAAAAGACAAAAGCACAGATATTCCAGGTAATACCGGCTATGGACAATAAGAGAAAAGGAAAAAGATTATCTCCCAGTACAGATAGAGAAATGCTGGCAAGTGCTGTGACAATGGTGATATCTAACGCTAGTCCGCCAATGCGCTCCATGAGAGGACGACTAATTAGGTAGGTGCGTCTTGTACGGAGAAGAATATATTGTAGGATAATTCCCCCAATTAAGGCGATGGGGAATAGTGGCACATAGGACATTAATAATAGCCCACTTCTGCCCCAGGTGATGGATTCAAACCACCGCAACGCCTCTAAAATTAGCCAGCCAATGGCGATCGCTAGTCCGACAAAACCGAAATTAAGTGATAATGGATCAATTAGTAAGTCCCGGACTAAATTCTCTCTGGCAATTGTGATATTAGCTTCTTCCTGTGGTGGTTGAGTTTCGGGATTTTCCCCCTTGACTGATAATTCCCGGCCGATTTGGACGCGTCCGGTATGGCGTCCCCAATGAATTAGAAATGTACCTGCAACCACTCCTGAAACTAAACCTACCGTTGCCAAGGCTAAAGATAAATCAGCACCGGCTGCAAAACCTAATTCTGTAAAAGTTCCCGCCATTCCTGCTGCTGTACCGTGTCCCCCTTCAAAGGCGACTTCAATTAAACAGGCTGTAATTGATGGTAAACCAAAAACTGGTGTTAATATTGTGATTGTCAATAATATCCCTACTACATATTGACCCCATGCTAAGGTTTGACCAAAAGCCACCTGTGGGGCTGCTTTACGCCAAAACTCCTGCAAAGTAGGAACATATTGACCAAGAAACAGGGTTGCAAAAACCACATTAATAAAAATACCGGGTGATTGTGACCATACAGCCTGGATATTTGCGGAAAATATACCTTGAGCAAGGGGAGATTCTGGATTTATTCCTTGGACAATGGCACCCAAAGCACTTTTGCCCAGAAGTAAGGCAATCATACCAGCAACAATGGAACTGGGTACGTATAGCGATCGCAATATCCTTAAGTGCTGCCTGACCAATCGTCCCACTAGAATTAATATAGCGATGAAAATATAAGCCCAGAATACATCTATGAGTTTGAACATATTTATAGCAGTTACCTGAAGCAACTTTACACAAAGAGAAGATGAATTTGTATCTTTTGATTCTCTCTGAGTCTTGGTATCTTGGCAAGGTTTAGTAATTTGTAATTCGTAATGTCCCTTTCGGAGAAGAGCTTTTCGCTAAGGTAACTCCTAATTCGTAATATTAAATTTGGTTACAGCTACAGGCCTCAAAGTACTATAAATTTTGGCAATAGGCAATATCTTGTGGAGATTGCAGTGATTGAGGGATAAATTGTATCATTGGCAGATAGGGGAGAAGAGGATAACTGCTGATTTTTATTTTTATAATTTTTTGTCATGGGATGCCACATAAAGAGGTATATTTATGTAAGGCAGCCTGGGAAAAAGGCATTGTCTAAAATTATCGTTATTCTCAACCGTCAGGGAGAAGTCGGTAAAACGACTGTGGTATTTAATGTGGCTGCAAATTTCGCGGAAAATAGCAATTTTATTATTGATGCAGATATTCAAGCTTTTGCTAGTTAATAGGCAAAGCGAAGTCAGAACTAGAGGCGATGGCTATTATTTAATGGTGATTAAATAATGCAAAGAATGCAGTTTAAGACTCCGGTCATATAACTGATGAATTCCAGTATAATTGGAGGAAATAATGGTTAAAAAATATCTTTCTGAATTAATACAAGAAGAAGCACAAAAATTGATAACACTTGCAAATGAAGCTGCCATTGAAGTTACATCTGAGGAAGTTACCGAACAGAGTTTTTTAGCAACAGAGGAATTACCTAGTCCATCAGAAAAACTAACTCCTCTCCAGGATGCTATGTCTAGTCAAAAGGATTTAGAAACTACTGTCCAAGAATTAAAACAAACTCTGGAAAAATCTCAAAATAAAGAAAAAGTTTTACACCAGCAAATTGTAGATTTACAATCAGCCTTGGATGAAAAACAGTTACTAATAGAACGTTTGACTAAAGAACTGCACGAAGCTAAACAAACTGCATTACATCTTGCAGAAGCTAATTCTAAACTTCTAGAAGAAAGTAATTCCCCAGTCCAAGTCAAAAGCAAAAACTCTCCAAACCCGGCAAAAGAAGAAAAGTCAGCAATTAAAGTCAAGGAAAAATACAGCCCAGTTAACTACAGAAAATCACGTAGGATTCCTGAACATCTGATAGAACGTAAAAGAGAAGATGATAATTTTGCCGAGAATACTTGGTTGTATGACTAGGTTTGTAATTTGTAATTCGTAATTTCTCTTTTAGAGGGTCTGCGCTAACTTAATTTGCAACTGGTTATGTTAACTTATATGGGGGTATAGAACATAGACTGATATTTCTTGCGTTTGTGACCAACTTCTTAGTGGGGAAGGTTTTCAGATTAATTACAAAACTCTAAAATGTGCTGGGCGGTGATTTGTGGCTGTTCTAAGTGTGGGACGTGACCAGAGTCTGTGATCCAAGTGAGTTGACTATTGGGAATTGCTTTGTTGAATTTTTTGGCATCGAGTGTACCCAAAATTTGATCTGCATCACCCCATAAAATTAAAGTTGGTGGTATAACCCCCGAAAGTTGCCACGATTTAAAAGCACCATAACCTCCGCTTTTGGTGAAGGCGATTAACGCTTGACTCCAATGGGGCATTTCTAGGTGTAATGCGCCACACACTTGAGCATCAAGTGAAGCGAGTAACTTATTTTTGTAAGCAGTGCGGGAAATGCGATGGCGTACATGAGGATTACGCAAGAAACTAGCTGCTAAAGAATCTAAAGGGGGAAACATGAATTTGCTTAAGGGAGAACCCGTTTTTAAACCAGCGCTGTCTAATAACACCAGTTTGTTGACGACCTCTGGGTGAGTCAAGGTAAAATCAATGGCGACTGCACCCCCCATAGAAGCACCAACCAAGATCACAGGTTGGTTAATTAGGCTTTTCCAGAAATGATACAGATGAATTTTAATAGCCAGAGGACTAAATTGCACATCGGTGATTCTGTTTGTAAACCCAAAGCCTAATAAATCCATAGCCCAGGTTTCATTATCCCTGGCCAGTAGTGGCAAAAGCCGACGAAATTCCAACACAGAACTGTCGAAGCCGTGAATCAATAAAATAGGGGTGCCACCACTACCTTGTCGAACGTAGGTTGTGGTAATTGGTTGGTTAGTTAGAGTAGTGGTGATGGCTTGACTTTGAATACTTTGAGCCAAGGCAATGGAGGTAGATTCTGTTAGTTGGCTAACTGTGGTAGGCAAGAAACTGGGGAACATAATTTTTAAGTGTACAGCAGAAAGTAGGAGAAAATTTTCCGAAATGTCAAAATTGGTACGAAAGCCTCGTACAATTAATATCACTTTATTTTTTCGATTCAGGAGCTAATGCCATGCCAATGGCGGTTGGCGTAATTGAAACCCTAGGCTTTCCTGCTGTACTAGCAGCAGCCGATGCAATGGTTAAATCTGCCGCAGTCACACTTGTGTATTATGGTCAAGCTGAAAGCGCTCGCTTGTTAGTCGCTGTTCGGGGACAGGTTGCAGAAGTTAAAACAGCCGTAGATGCGGGAATATTAGCTGGAGAACAAGCTCATGGTGGGAAAGTAATTACTCACTACATTGTTCCCAACCCTCCGGAAAACGTGGAAACAATTTTACCAATCCACTTCACGGCAAAATCTGAACCGTTCCGTATCTGATATGTTGCACCATTCTCAACAACCCCAGGGTGAACACTGGTAATAACTTAAAAATTAAGGTTTCAGCGAATGTTAAGCAGTACCCACCCAATGACAGTTGTCATCAAGGGAGTAGTGGAAGATGTGGGTGGCCAAAAATCGCGATTATAGGCCAGCAACGAATACAAGAAATACATTCAGATTTACCATGTCAAATCTTTACCCTATAAAGGTTTTAAAATGTGTTCCTTGACAGTCCTTCAAATTCTCAGCCTTGCTGAGGAGTATACATTTGTCCCATCACATACATTTATTCATACAGGAGATCACTAATGTCATTACAGGCTGTTGGCTCACTCGAAACGAAAGGTTTTCCGGCTGTATTAGCAGCAGCTGATGCGATGGTTAAAGCAGGTCGCGTGACTCTAGTCGGTTACATCAGAGTAGGTAGCGCTCGTTTTACGGTAAATATTCGCGGCGATGTTTCTGAGGTGAAAACTGCTATGGCAGCTGGTGTTGAAGCCGCAGAAAATGTTTATGGCGGTACTCTTGAATCTTGGGTAATTATTCCGCGTCCCCATGAAAACGTAGAAGCGGTTTTACCTATTGCTTATACAGATCAAGTCCAACAGTATCGGGATTCTGTAGAAAATCCGATTGTGCGCTCATCCAACAGGTTATGAGGTTACATTGATTAGTTATTAGTCAAAAGTTAAGAGTTAAAATGTTAAGAAGTTATTAACAATTAACCTTTAACTGTTGACTAATGACCTGTGTACACCAGGATAATTCAAAAAAGCTCTTATTTCCCTGGGTGTAAACTTCTTCGACACAGAAGCTAAGAATCTACGGGGGAAAGTCTACTGGAGGGGTGTTATTTTCAGCCAAGTAGATACAATTAAGTGTAAAAATTTAATTAACTGAAGTTAAGTTGATGTGAGAAAAAAATTCCTGATCTGGAATTCCCATTGGAAATAATGGGAACACAACCCCGTTATTTCGCTATTAGTTATTGACCTCTCCCCTGCCTAAAGGCCAAAGGATTCTAAACTCTTGCTACCCTGAGGGCTAAAGTCGCTCCCTTCTGCTTTGTTTTTTAACGGTTCTTTTCCTAGTTGCGGAAATACAAAAGAACCGAACTGCCCAACTTTTTTAAAAAGTGGAAACTCAAAATTGGGATCTTAGTAGAAAAGTGAAAGCATTTTCCAGTCTTTTTGGTTTTTCTTGCAATACCCGAGAATGGAAACTTTTTAATTCTAGGTGTTGTTCCTTTGCTTTACTTAATGATTTACACTGAATTGAGCAGGTAGGACGTAGTGTATCTGGGAGGATAGTGTATTCAGAATGCAATGAACAAGCATTGATGTGACATGAGCGTGATTTATAATAAGCTTTGAGCTTAGTTGTAGACTTTGGGCTTAATTTCTAGCCAGTGTCGAAGGATTTCTATTTGCTATTTAGTTGGTTTTAGTGGAAAGTCAATAAGTCAAAGAGAACACCTATCCATCACCTTCCATAGGGAATTGTACAGTATATTTATCTAAAGTGAAAGCGAAAGATAAACTCTCTGTGGCTAAAGCCATACAAGGGTTTCACAGTGGCTTTAGCCACAAATTGCCTACATCCCCATGTCTAAGGCCAGAGGCTTTGGCTCGTTTTCCGGTAAGTGATGCCGGTAGGAACCAACATTTAGTACATCTGGGTAAGAGCAGAACTAAAATTTAGAGGATTGAAATAATTTTCCCTAAATGTTGCATAAACTGAGTAAATCCAGAGGTAATAAGAACATAACAGGTGAGATGTGTTGATGGAAGAGATATCCTCATGGGCAAAATCCAGAAGATAATTTCAGTGTGACAAATGGGGGTTGTAATGCCAAGGTTAATACAGGGTTTTGAGGAGTGCAATCTCACTATGACGGCGGAGGCACAAAAATTAGCACAGTATTGGAGCAGTCGTCTAGCGGCGGAATCCCCAGAGCAAAGTGTGGCCCATAGAGAAAGTATTGTTCTTTGGCTGTTAGGAAGTGACTTACAACGCTTTGCTCAACTCAATCCTGAAGAACTCAACATTGCTAACCAAGGGATAGAATATCGATGGAAAATTCTACATCAACGCTACTTGGGGATTGGGCGAGAACGTGCCTATGGTAACTTGCTTACTCGCCTGGGGAGCTTAGTGGCATTACGCAATAAGATTCAGAGTTGGGTTTCTCTGAGCCGCGATCGCCAGCGTAGTGTGATGGATGTATTGCAAGAAGTGTTACAAGAATTACTGCAAAACGATAAATACATGCAGCAAGAAATGGCTGCTATCGCTGAACTTACCAATGATAAACGACTGCGGGATAGTTTATTATTTGCCAGCATAGAAGAGTACTCTATGCGGCCAGTACGTAATCAACCATTGCTGGTATATAGATTTGTTAATTATCTGCGACGCATTCAGCGTGGTGGCTTAACCCAAGTACCAAGCAATGAATTAGTAAAGGTTGTTTCGGAAGAAATATTGTCAGAGGATAACGAGAATGCAGTGAACTTGACTGATAATCAAGCGATCGCGGAATATGAAGCAGCACAAGAAATAGAAGACCAACAGACACTGCGGCAGGTAGTAAAACAGGAATTTGCCGATTATTTACAAGCAAATCTTGGAGAAGAGGCTGTGGAGTGGCTGAGATTGTATCTGCAAGGCAAATGCCAAGATGAAATTGCCAAAACATTACATAAGCCAATCAAAGAAATTTACCGACTGCGAGAAAAAATTAGCTACCATGCGGTGCGGGTTTTTGCCCTCAAGGCTAAACCAGAACTTGTGGATAACTGGTTGGCCATTTCCCTACAAGAACATAATTTGGGACTAACTCAAAACCAATGGCAGCAAGTATATGAAACATTAACTCCTTTGGGGCGAAAGATCCTAGATTTGCGTAAAGCAGGTAAGTCTATGGAAGCAATAGCCCAAGAGTTAAAGCTTAAAACTCATCAAGTGATGGGTGAATGGACAAAAGTTTACTTTGCAGCCCAATCTTTAAGGAATCAGGATTGAGATGATTAGTGGTGGGGAATTTTTTTCTGTTAAAACCCAAGAAAATACTAAAATTACCGATAATCAATGCAGCCCCAGACACTCCGGTACAACCATTGTGCTTACTCATTTGAGGTCGAAGTGATTTTAGGGGTACACCAATGCCTACAAATGCTTAACTCAAAGGTGATTATGGCTCCACCTCGATTGGGCAATGTGTTATCTTGACCCATTATTGGAACTTGATTTTAGTGGCGCGCTCAGGGGTGGTTTAACTTACCCAAACACGATTTGTGTCTGGATGACAGCTAAAAAGAAGCCTAATAACATTAATTTATCAAGCACTGCGATGGTGGGGTTTACCTCAGTTGACCAAGTGTTGTCCCGTTGAAAATCCCCTGATTGACTTCAGGGGAGCAGTTTATTTTTATGGATATGATAAGTATTTTGAACATGAGATTTATTAAATGTGGGAAACTACTTATTATTGGGTAAATCTCAGGTTAGTTAAATGTGTTTAGAAGTTAACCGTACTCATCTTTACTTAAATTGCCACGATACTCAGGTCTTTCTCAGTGGAGAATGTAGCATTGCTGTAGGTTACACGGTGAATATGCTTGCAGGGGCTAAATTATGGGTAATTGACGTGCAGCAAGAATTTCTTGGCTTTTGAACACGGGGAGTGTCAATTAGTCCTAAGTTTACATTTGTTAACTATTCACTATTGACTATTGACCATTAACTATTGAGTATTAACTATTGATTCAAAATTTATAACTTTTAATTACAGATGACCGAAGCAACAGCACCTCGTATCAAGATAGACATCCAGGATACACTACCGATGATTCATTACCTGGTGGCAATGCCTCAACCAGAAACACATCTGTTTGAAGTGACATTACGGCTAATGAACCATTCATCGAACATTCTTGATTTGAAAATGCCTGTGTGGACACCAGGCTCATACTTAGTTCGAGAATACGCAAAAAACCTGCAACAATTTACCGCTTTTGCTGGGGATAAGCCTTTGACTTGGAGAAAAATCAGTAAAAACCACTGGCAAGTCAATACAACAGGTGCTTCGGAATTAATTGTAACTTACCGGATATTTGCGAATGAACTAACGGTACGGACGAATCATTTAGACAGTAGCCACGGCTATTTTAACGGTGCGGCATTGTTTTTTAGACTTCCTGGTTGGGAAAATTTACCAATTCAGATTACTGTTTTACCACCTCGCCCAGATTGGCGGGTGACTACTTCCCTACCACCAGTTGGTGACCAAAGCCATAGTTTTTGGGCTGCTGATTTTGACACTTTGGTGGATAGCCCTTTTGAAATTGGTAGCCACGAATCATACTACTTTGAGGTTTTGGGAAAACCCCATGAGCTGGCAGTCTGGGGAAAGGGGAATTTAGAATCACAACGGGCAATTGCTGATCTCGAAAAAATTATCGAAGTGGAAGCGGAAATGTTTGGGGGTTTACCCTACGAACGTTACGTTTTTCTGGTGCATTTATTTGGCCAAGGTTATGGAGGTTTGGAACATAAAAACTGTTGCTCATTAATTTATCAGCGTTTTGGGTTTCGTTCTCAGGATAAGTATGAACGCTTTGTACAATTAGCGGCACACGAATTTTTTCACTTGTGGAATGTCAAGCGTATTCGTCCCAAGGGTTTAGAAGTTTTTGATTACGAGCAGGAGAACTACACTCCTTCTTTGTGGTTCTGTGAAGGAACTACAAGTTATTACGACTTACTAATTCCTTTGCGGGCCGGCATTTATGATGCTAAGTCATATTTAAATCATTTGAATAAGGAAATTACCAGATTTCTCACAACCCCAGGGCGCAAGGTACAACCACTTGCCGAGTCGAGTTTTGATGCTTGGATTAAACTTTATCGTCCAGATGCCAATAGTAACAATTCCCAAATGTCATACTATCTGAAAGGGGAAATGGTTTCTTTTTTGCTAGATTTGCTGATCAGAGCAAGACATGGCAATCAGCGATCGCTCGATGATGTGATGCGGCAAATGTGGCGGAAATTTGGTCAACCAGAAATTGGCTACACCCCGGAACAGTTACAAGAGGTAATTGAATCGGTGGCGGGTGTGGATTTGACTGATTTCTTTGAACTTTACGTTAATGGCACCGAGGAATTACCTTTTAATCATTACTTGGAACCTTTCGGCTTGCATTTAGTGGCGGAACGGGAAGAAGAACCTTACATGGGTATTAAGGCAAAAACTGAACACGGGCGCGAACTAATTAAATCTGTGGAAACAGGTTCACCTGCACAACTAGCGGGAATTGATGCAGGTGACGAGTTATTAGCCATTGAAGGAATCCGATTAACAGCTCATCAACTGAGCGATCGCCTTAAAGATTACCAACCAAAGGATACGATTGAAGTAACTGTTTTCCACCAAGATGAACTACGTACTTATTCTGTTACCTTAGAAGCCCCACGTCCTACTAAGTTTCAGATCCTACCATTACACAATCTTGATACTTCACAAAAAGAGAATGGCGCAGGGTGGTTAGGTGTACCGATTGCTAGTCTTCGTTAAAGGTAAACTACCTACACTGATTTATCGGTGTAGTGTAGGCTTTCCAACTCATTGGCAATGGTTACATCCTTAACCCTGTCCAGTTGTCCACGAAAATATAAACGATATAACTCACACGCAGGAGTACAGCGGTGGCCTTCAAGATGTACTAGACCCATACTCTGTAATTTATATGCTATGACTGGCTGTAATTTCAAATGATTGCTAGCAGTAATAATTTCATAGAAAGCAGTTGCCAATTCTGGCTGCCTTTGCAGCAGCAATATATACTGTCTTAAGTACTCGTGATAAATTCCCACGGTGGTTGGAGCTTGTTGTAGTAGTTGTTGTAGGTTGACTTCTAAACCTCCCTTACTCACAAGATGATACAAAGCCAATCTGATCAAATAAGGATGTCCCCCGACCATTGCCATTAATTTTTCAGTATTGCCATTATTTGCCCAATTTAACCCGTGACGTTGTGCGAGATCCTGCACTTGCTCTTTTGTAAAACTTGGCAACTTAATTAGCGAACCCAAATTGAATGGGGATTTTGTTGATTTGAGAGGAACTAGTATTTCCTGAGAATAAACTAATATCAGGCGGAGTTTTTGCCAAATTTCTAGCATTTTGGACTGTTCATACCAAGAGCGCATTAATGGCAAAAATTCCCCAGCAATCTCAGGATACTCAAACACCCAATCTATTTCGTTTAATATCAAAAGCAAAGGATTTTTAGCAGCAGATAGTAAATACTTTTGGAAATAGATAGAACAGCTAACTTTACTACCCATATCCTCATCCCAGTAATCATTGAGTTTTGGTTCTAGCTGTAACTCCCGACTGACATTAGCACACAACCAGCGTAAAAATTTATCCAAACTGCCAAAAACAGCTTGATCGGCTTGCTGAAAATCTAGACTGACAGTGCGAAAACCTTGATGTTGAGCGCGTGCTATTACTCTGAGAATCAGAGAACTTTTCCCCATTTTTTTCGGTGCTTGGATGCAAATGACACTTCCTGGTGTTGTTATTTCTGTGTAGACAAGTTCCTCAATTGGGGGGCGAGTAATGTAAAGTCTAGAGCTAAGGGATACGGGACTATTGGGAAATTCCAGAGATATGGCAGTAGCGGCGCGGTTAAACTCCTTAATTAACTGTTGATGGGTTTTGCTGAGACTGCGAGGTGACAATATTTGACGAAAGTTAGATTTATTAATGGGTTCTCGCCAAAAATCGCTTAACAATTGCCATAAATGAGCAGCAACTTTCCTCACACGCTCTCCTCCGTAGTGAGCTTCAAAGGCTATGGTTGTATAAGTTTTTCCCTCCCACGAAGAACGCAGTATCGTTTCTTGGAGTGTCGTCAAATTATTTATTTGGCTGGCTTTTAGTAGCAATACGACTTCATCTATAGTCATTGGTCATCGGCCTTAGTTCTGTGTGACATCTCCTCTGATTTTTCCACCTCAAATTTGAGGTTTTGAGGATTTTAATTGATGCAGCCTCCCAAATGTGAGTGCAGGCCTGTTTTTTTAGAAAAAGCTACAAAACTAGCTTGACAATTTTCTTTTTATCTGAAACATCCGAGATATGATAATTTTAGAATTTTTTAAAAAAAAATTCCCAAGTATTCTATGGGGATAAATAGTATTTTTAGATACTTATTATTAGATATGTTCAATTCAGACATTCATAAAATGTAGCTAATTTTTGTTCTATTTTAAGTTGGTGATAGGGATATAGGTTACACTCTTGTGTTTAACTTTTTCTATATTTAATTCAAGCTAAGTAATGGCTTGTTAGTATATTTTAAAATTTGCTTAAATCGGGAATATTATAGCTAAATTAACTGATTTTGAACCTATTTGCACTTTTTATCTTCAGGTGCTAACAGAGCGTAGAGAAAGAAGCCCATGATATCTTCTTTATCGTATCGGCCGCTATGGACATCAAAGAACCCGCTACCTACCAGATAGAAGCTCAAATTTCAGCGCTAAGAGAGTTAGAAATGAGTCAGCAGTCACCAACTGCTTTAAAAATGGCTTTGGCCGCCAGTGGTTTTGGTTGGTGGAATTGGAATTTAGTCACTAACCAAACCTATCATAACCCTGAGTGGAAGGGAATTTTAGGGTATAAAGTAGAAGAAGTTACCAGCAACTATCAATCCTTTGAGGAACTTGTACATCCACAAGATTTGTTGAGACTTCAACAGGTATTGCAAGATTATCTTGCAGGCTACATACCTAAGTTTGAAATTGAATTGAGAATGTTAACTAAATCCGGTCAGTGGAAGTGGATTTTTTCTAGTGGTCAAGTATTTCAATGGGATGAATTTGGCAAACCAACATGGATAACAGGAACCCACAGGGATATTACCCAGGAGAAAATGTTCCAGGAAAGTTTACAAAAGTACCAAAAGCAGGAAAAGCTGTTAAAAACTGTGCGAAAACACATAAATTCCTATTCACAACTGGATGTATTAGTGCCAAATATATTACAAGAAATGCGAGAGGTTTTGCAAATTGACCAGGCTTTAATTTACTCGATTCAACCTAACGGTAATGGGAAAGTAGTTTTTGAATCTTTGACCGTACCTTTAGCATCTTGGCAAGATATAGATATTCAAGTTTCCATACCTGAGAGGGATGTAGAAGCATATCAATCAAGCATCTGGGCGGAAACCAATACAATACCTAAATTATCTGGTCAAATTAATTTTCTCAATCAGTTGGAAGTAAACACAAGTTTAGTATTTCCTATTTTATTAAAGGAACAACATCATCAAAATCCACAATCTTCAAAAAATCAATTATGGGGACTGTTAATTGTCTATGACTGTTGTAATAACCGTCAGTGGCAAAAATGGGAAATAGATTCTGTTACATATATTAGTCAAGAAATAGCAATATCTATTCAGCAACAGCAACTCTGGGAACAAATCAAAGGTGAAATCACCAAAGCTGAGTTTGCTAAAGCACAAGTAAGAGATATCTCACGACAACTACAAATTACTCAAGGACAATTATTACAAAATGATAAAATGGCTAATCTCGGTCAAATCGTAGTAGAGATGGCTAACGAAATTTATAATCCTGTTAACTTTATTTATAGTAATCTTTATCCTGCTAGTCAGTATGCTGAACATTTAATTAAATTAATTGAACTATACCAATACTACTATCCAAAACCCCAATCAGGAATTACATTTCATTTGCAACAGTTCGACCTAAATCTGATTAAAACCGACTTTTTAAAATTGCTTTGGTCAATGGGATCTGGATCTGAACGCATTCAAGAGATTATTTTTGCCCTGCGGAATTTTTCTAGCCTTGATGATGGTGAAAAAATGAAAAAATCTAACTTACATGAAGGACTGGATAGTGTTCTGAGGATATTGCAGCATCGCTTGAAAGAAAAGCCAGATAGACCAGGGATTAAAGTAATTAAAGATTTTGGAAAAATACCTTTAATCGAGTGTTATGGTGGGGAGCTAAATCAGGTCTTCATGAATATTTTAAATAATGCCATTGATGCCTTAGAAGAAAGGATGAAACAAGAGTATGCCTTAATTCCTCAAATTTTGATTCGTACAGAAGTTGTAAGTAGTCATTTGTCATTAGTTAGGGGCAATGAAGCGCATACAGTTGAGCAACAACCCGGTAATAAGCAAAAGGTTGTGATTCATATCTATGACAATGGCAAAGGAATTCTTCCTCATATTAAAAGGCGGATATTTGAACCTTTTTTTACTACTAAATCACTGAGTAAAGCTAAGGGATTAGGACTATCAATTAGTCAAAAAATTATTGTGGAAAAACATCATGGCAAATTGAAATGTAACTCTCAATTAGGTCAAGGGACAGAGTTTATTATTGAAATGAATACAACAGTTCGACACTATTCTGATATGAGGAAACACGCTAGTTTTTAAGTTAGGCTTGCTAAATCAAATAGTAGCGAAATCAGAACCTTTATGACGATTGCGTGATAGACATGGCATCTTGTGACCTACTCCTGCTTTTTTAGCGTAATCTCATCACTTCATATACCCTATTTAATATTAATGGGTATGTCTAGGTATTGATTTAATAAATATTTACAACACCAAAATGGTTAACTGTTTTTGATATTTCTCTAAGAGTAGCTTTTTTTGGAGAACGACCCAAACTCAACAATCAAAGATTGTGTTGTTTTTTACTGTGTTCAACCTTATCTAAATGTCTTGCAAAGGTTTTGTGAATTGATATTAGCGAAAGATTTGGCAATTTGGCATGACAAATCTTTTGGTTGCAGTTTTAATAATATATCGACAGGGATAACGGGAAGGTGAAAACTGCAAGCAGTGTAGGGTCAAGCCTTGTTTTCAATACTCCCGCTCCCATGCCAGTTGTTGATTTTGTGCTGTGGAAAGACTATTAATGGGTGAGCCAGTCTCTTCGCTGCACTAATCATCGCTTCACTACAACTGGCTAAAAATTCCACTATTAAGCGGATTTGTTTGGGTTCAAGGTTGTGAAAAACAACATCATGAAGCTCTGGTTTTGTTTGGTTGTGTTGGGTTTCGTTCCTCAACCCAACTTAACTGATAGTTATTTTTTCAGGTAATCAATATTACTCTTTATTCTGCGGGGGTTGATTCGTCTACAGGACGAATAATGGCTGGGGCTGGTGTGACTTCTGGCTGGAAAATTCCTTCTAATGCCTGTTCTAGGGTTGGAGCCATGACAATGCGGTTTTCAAAAGCTACTATTACGCGCACTAATGTTGGTAGTCTGTTTTGAGTGGCTTCTAAATATATTGGCTCGACGTATAATAAGGATTGCTCAATGGGGATAATTAATAAATTACCCTGAACTGCTCTTGAGCCTTGACGATTCCACAAGGAAATTTGCTGAGAAATCACTGGGTCTTGGTTAATTCGGGCTTCAATTTGCTCTGGCCCGTAAACTAACCGTTCTTTGGGAAAGACATACAGTAATAATTTACCGTAATTTTCACCGTCAGATCGGGCTGCTAACCAAGCGATTAAGTTAGAGCGTTGTCTGGGTGTGTAGGGCAATAACAGGATAAATTCTTCAAAGGGGACTGTGGGGAGGCTGGTAATTAAATAGTATGGGTCTACTGGACGAGCTTCGTTACCGTAGATTTCGGTGGGTATTTGCCACTGGTCTTCCCGATTATAAAAAACCTGGGGGTCTGTCATGTGGTAGGTCATCAATCGCTCGGATTGAATTTTGAACAAGTCCACCGGATAGCGGATATGTTTAAGTAGGGTAGGTGGTAGGTCGCTGAGGGGTTTAAAGGTGTTGGGAAATATTTTTGCCCAGGTGGTAATGATGGGGTCCCTAGGATCGGCTATGTAAAAGTTAACTGTGCCGTGGTAGGCATCAACTACCACTTTTACTGAGTTACGGATGTAGTTGATATCTTCGCTAGTTGTGTCGGAGTAAGGATAGCGATCGCTTGTGGTGTAAGCATCCATAATCCAGAAAAGATAGTTTCCATTACTTTTGAAATCGCCACTACCATTCTCAGGTTGAGCATCTGTGGCGACTATATAAGGGTCACTATCAAATTGTAAAAAAGGTGCGATGGCTCGAACGCGTTGCTTGATATTGCGCCGGAATAATACCTTGGTGTCTGGTAAAAAGTCCTGTGTGAATAACATCTGCCAATCTTTCAAATACATGGCAAATAATAACCGTCGCCAAGGGGAACCAATGCCAATGCCACCTGATCCATCATAAGCGTTGTAAAAGTTATCACTACCACTGGGAAAGTCTAATTCTCTTACTCTTGTACCAGTCATGACGTGAGTATTAGTAATTTCACCAAAATAAATCCGGGGTTGCCCAATGGGAATGCTGTTACGAATGGCTTCACTGGATGTGGTCAGGGCGCTTTCGCCAGTGCCAGCAATATCTTTGATAAAATATTCTGGTAGTCCACCAGGTCCCACGGTGTTCACGGGACTCATGGTGAAACCAAAACCGTGAGTGTAAATTAAATGGCGGTTAACCCAAGTTTGAGCTTGTTGGGGCACAGCAGTATAATCTAGCTCTCGTGCGGCAATTAATACCTGGCGTTTTTCTGTGGCTTGGTTTTCCTCTTGGTTGGTTGGTGAAGGCTTTCCTGGTGCTGCGGGTCTTTCTCCGGGTGCTTCTCGGAATAAAGTGTAGCGGTCAATGTCGGCATCGGGGAAGCGATAGTAGAGTCGAATTTGTTGCAGCTGTCGGTTGGTTTCTAGAAGTGGTTGTTGATCCCAAAGGCGAATATTACGAATGGTCAAATCATTTTCTTCGATATCAGCTTGTGTCAAATCCCCCGTGGGGTTGAAGGTTTCGGCATCAATTGCGTCTAGATCAAATGCTTGTCGAGTTAAGGCGATGGTGCGCTGAATGTAGGGTTGCTCTCGTTGTAATTCGTTAGGCTGAACAACTAAATATTGCACTACGGTGGGCAAGATGAAATCCGCTGCTATAACTACTAATAGATACAGCCCTAACCCATAAAGTACAAATTGGCGATACCAAGACTGGGGTTTCCAGGCAAGTGTTCGCCATAGCAAGTAAAGGCCTATCCCTAAAGCTAATACAGACAAGATGGTGTAAGCTGGCAAGACGGCAGTAACATCTGTGTAACTAGCGCCGTACGTTATCCCCCGTTGAGAATAAACTAGTTCATAACGACTCAGCCAATAACTCAGGGCAACTACCAGCATTAATAAACCACCCAAACCGTATAAATGACGCTGTTGCTGGGAGGAAAACCCAGGAAAAATTCCTTGACTGATACTATTTGCTGAAAGAAGATAGGTTAGGGCTACGGAGATGAAGCTATATAAAAATAATCCCACAGCCCATAGTTCCAGAAGTTCCCAAAATGGTAGGGAAAAGATATAAAAGCTAATATCTTGAGCAAATAAAGGTTCGGAGGCTTTAAAGGAGGTGGGCTGGAAATATTGCAGTACTCTTGCCCAGTTATGAGACAGCACCCAGGCAAATAGGAGACTGAAGCTAACGGCGATGGCTTGTAATAAGGTTTGGGGATAGATAAGAATAAGAATCGTTACTCCGGCAATTAAGCCGACATACCAAACCTGGGCAAAAATTTGCGCGCTTATCAGCTGCAAAATTCTCTCTGGTCGGAATAGAGGTGGAACAGGTGCAATACCCCTGGTAACGGGAGAATGCCAATAAGTAGCAGCTATTTCACTATAGTGAATGAGCATTAATCCAACTAACAGGCTTAACACCAACACTATGGGAAGTAACCAAGGTAATCTTAATGGTTTAGTGCGAGATATGGTGCGTATTTCATCGCGTTGGGTATTGTGAGGACTGAGAAAGTTTTGTAGTTCCCTGTTCAGTCCTGCTTCCTCACGCTGGATTTCCTTAATTTTCAGAAAGTCTGGATATTTTAGCTGTCGAGCTAGGCGGAGATTTCCTAATAAATAGACAGCAGTTACAGCGGCTACAAGTATCCACAAAGCAGTCATGGTTACTAACCTGAGAAAAAATACTTGTAAGTAGCCGACATTCTGAAACCAGAAAACTTCTGCCCCCAGACGAGAAACTAAATCTAGGATTAGCCAAAGTCCTAGAAATATGATTAATAATCTAAAGCACCATTTCCATTTGCTGTTCACTGTTCACTGTTCACTGTTGACTGGTAATTAGAAATGAGGAGTTACTCTGCTGGATCAATACGATTGACAAACAAAGCCAGGGGAATCATGGGTAAGGCAGGAATTAAACAAGTCAGCCATTGATTGACATGCAATGGAGCAGTTTTAAATAAAGTATTCATTACAGTCCATTGGCTGAAGATAATTTGTAATACTACTGTGGAGAGTATACCAAAAGCCATTGATCTGCTATCACTGAGCTTAGCTTTCTTACCTCTGAGTTTTTGGATTATGGCATTTCCTAAATGGCTGATGCTCAATAAATATACAATTCGTGCAGATACTAATGCTTGAATTGCCATTGTTCGGGCTAGATTAATGTTGCTGGTATCTTGATACACCCATTGAAAAATACCAAAAATTAGAATCCAGTTAAATATGGAAACTGCGGCAATCCGCTGGAATAGTTTGGCTGGAAGTAGGGGTTCCCGTGGGTTGCGGGGCTTGGGTTTCATTACCTGGTCAGATTTCGGTTCAAATGCTAAGGGTATAGTCATGGTTACAGAGTTTACCATGTTTAACCACAGTACTTGCAGCGATAAAATTGGTAAGGGTGCAGCGATTAGGGCACTAATGAGAATAGTCATTGATTCGCCACCGTTAACAGGTAAGATAAAGGCGATGGCTTTTCGCAAGTTTTGATAGACTGTCCGCCCTTCCTCTACTGCAGCTTCAATGGAAGCAAAGTTGTCGTCAGTCAGTAGCATATCGCAGGCTTCTCTGGCTACATCTGTGCCGGAGCCTCCCATGGCTATACCAATATCAGCTTGTCTCAGTGCTGGCGCATCATTAACACCATCTCCAGTCATGGCGACAATTTCGCCTTGGGATTGCAATGCTTCGACTAATTGTAATTTTTGTTCTGGGGCAACTCTAGCAAACACTACACCATTTTCTACGACTTGTGTCAGTTCAGCATGGTTCATTTTGCTGAGTTGTTTGCCTTCAAAGGCTTGTACCTGACCATTTTTTTCTAAACCAATACGTTCAGCGATCGCTTTAGCTGTGGCAATGTGGTCACCAGTAATCATTTTAACTTGAATGCCAGCAGTTTTACATGTACGCACCGCAGCAATTACTTCTGGTCGAGGAGGGTCAATCATTCCTTGTAATCCTAAGAAAATCAGCCCGGTGGCAATATCCTGGTGATCTACTGAATTTTGGTGATCTGGTACAATTTTTTTACCCAAAGTCAGTACGCGCATTCCCTGTGTAGCTAAAGCTTCTACTTGGTGTTCTATGAATTCACGGTTGATTGGTTCTGGTTGTCCTTTGGCATTGAGCATTTGTTGACAACGGCTGGTAATTGCTTCTACAGAGCCTTTGACGTAAATAGTTCTGGCTCCTGTGGTTGCTTCACCCAAGCTATCACCAGTTTGTTCTATGGATTGATGGCTATCATGTAGTGTGGCCATATACTGAAGCTGAGATTCAAAGGGAATGGCATCTCTTCTGGGAATTAACTCTTTGATGTGAGAATGATTCCACCCTGCCTTTTGGGCAACTGCAATTAAAGCACCTTCAGTAGGATCACCAACTACAACCCAATTACCATTTTTTTGTTCTAAACAAGAGTCAGTGCAGAGTAGCCCAGCAAGTAAACAAGCTTTGAGGGTTGGGAAACTTCCCGTTTCTAGGTTTACAACTTCTTGTGCCAGTAAAATTCGTCCTTCTGGGTTGTAACCTGTGCCTGTGACTTGGAAGTTCTGTCCCCCGGCATAAATTTCCTGCACTGTCATTTGGTTTTCTGTAAGTGTGCCGGTTTTGTCAGAACAAATAACTGTAGCTCCGCCCAAAGTTTCCACTGCTGGTAACTTGCGAATGATAGCGTGACGGCGTGCCATTCGATGTACTCCCATGGCCATTGTGATGGTTACTACCGCTGGTAATCCTTCGGGAATTGCACTCACTGCTAAAGCTACAGCGGCTTCAAACATTGCTGGCCAAGATTGTCCTTGCCCTAAGCCTAGGGCAAAAGTCATGGTTGCCAGTCCTAGAATTATGTAAAGTAACTGATGACTAAATTTGTGGAATTTGCGAGTTAGCGGTGTGCTTAGGTTTGTCTGCTGTTGCAAGGATTGGGATATGCGGCCAATTTCTGTAGTATTAGCTGTGGAGACTACAATACCTGTTCCTTGCCCAAAGGTGACAAAGCTACCTGCATAAGCCATGTTTACTCGTTCTGCTAAGGGAGTATCTGGTGCTACAGTTGTAGGAGATTTTTCCACGGGTACAGATTCCCCGGTTAAAGCTGATTCATCTACCTGTAAGTTGCGTGTATTGAGCAGGCGCACATCAGCAGGAACTTTATCACCAGAAGCAAACAGCACTATATCCCCAGGTACTAATTCTGACGAAGGAATGCGTGATTTTTGTCCGTTACGGATGATTGTAGCTTCTGTAGTCACGGATTGAGCTAAGGAGGCGATGGCGCTTTCAGCTTTTGATTCCTGGACAAAGCCGATGATGGCATTAATTAGTGTTACAGCCCAAATTACTGCTGCATTTGTCCATTGACCCAACAGGGCTTTAATGAAACCAGCCACCAGCAGAATGTAGAGGAGAGCTTGATTAAATTGCGATATAAATCTTAACCAAGCAGGTTTTCCTTGTTTCCCCTTTAGTTGATTCTTGCCAAATTTTTCTAATCGATGGTTAACTTCTCTTGTGGTTAAGCCTTTTTTTGTGTCGCTATTGAGGATTTCGGCAGCTTGTTGTCCTGGTAGTGCGTAATACTCAAGTCCTTGTTGGCCTCCCATTTTGCTTGCAGACATAAAATTTTCTGAAATACTAAAATTGTAAAAGCCTGGTAATTGTTAAAAAATTGGAGCTGCCAAGGGAAAGACGGCATCACGCTATTCTGACACACTGGCAGTAATGTGATTTTAATAATTCCTCAACAACTTCTTAGGGCAAGATTTCTGTATATGGTATTATTTTCGCAGTGGACTTTCTTCTCCCCTGGGGGATAGCCTTTTCTTTGCTGTTGGCTGTTCAGCGTTGATTTTTCCCTACTCCCTCTGGGAACAGAGTTTCAGAAATTGCTGTGGAATGTCTGCACTTTCTCCCCAGTGTAAATGAATATAAGAAGCATAAAGATTTTTGGATAAACCCCATCCTTCAGTTCCCAAGTTATCGTCACAATCGTAACGATAACTCGTAAATAAGGGTTGATGAGGATGAGTGGTTAAAGAGGAACGATGAAATTCATGCCCGTAAACGTTTGTACCTGCGGATACTAATAGATTATCTTGCAAAGGAACTGCGCGACGATAACCTAAAGTTAAATTTCTACCCATAACAGCAGATGTGGGTAACACTCCCACCATAGGCCAAGATTTAGTTTCAAAATCAATAATTTGCTCACACAAGTACATTAAACCGCCACATTCGGCAATTGTGGGCATTCCTTGCAGAATTGCGGTTTTCACTTTATGAAGGATAGTAGTATTTGCTGCCAGTGGTTTGGCAAAAATTTCTGGGAAACCGCCGCCAAAATACATTCCTTGGACACCTTGGGGTAGTTCAGTGTCTACTAAAGGACTCCAAAATACTAACTCTGCACCTAAGTTTTGTAGTAAGTCGAGATTGTCTTGATAGTAGAAGTTAAAAGCGCGATCGCGTGCAACGGCAATTTTGACTGGATATGTAGAATAATTACTGAATATATCTACCTTGTTACTTTTGGTTTTATTTTCTAACAGTGGTAACAGCTTCTCCCAATCAAAACAAGTGTCTCCTAAATCAGCAAGATGACTAATAACAGCATCCAATTCTGGGAGTTCTGCGGTGGGTATTAAACCGAGGTGGCGATCGGGGATTGTAATACTATCTTGACGCCGGAGGACACCGAGAACAGGTAATTGCAATGCTGCTAAAGAATCTTGGAGTAGGCATAAATGGCGATGGCTTCCCACCCTATTTAAAACTACTCCAGCAATTTTAATTCTAGAATCAAAGGAACAATAACCGTGAGCGATCGCTGCTACAGAACCAGACAAGCGACTGCAATCAATTACTAACACCACAGGTAAATTTAACAGCCGTGCAAGGTGTGCGGTACTAGCAAAATCGGTGCTAATTAGACATTCATTTTGATTGTGAATTGCTTTTACGCCATCGAATAACCCCATTACTCCCTCAACGAGGGAATATTCACTTGCTTGGCTATGATGAGCGAAACATTTTTGAACGTAAGCTTCAGAAGTCAGTACGGGATCTAAATTCCGACAAGGACGGCCAGTTACGTATGAGTGAAACATAGGGTCAATATAATCTGGGCCGACTTTAAAAGATTGTGTTGCTACACCACGACGGCGTAAAGATGCTAAAAGGGTGAGCGTAACTGTTGTTTTGCCCACCCCACTACGTTCTCCGGCAATGACTAAAGCCATAGAATTGAGATAATTGGTAATTGGGCAGCATTGTTAATTATCACATTGCTCATAGTCAATGAAGTAGTTCGACTTAAAAAAACAGGTGGAGGATTTATATTTTTGTGATCTTATTTTTAATAAGATTTATCTACTTACAAACAAAAAAGGGATGACCTGAGCATCCCTGTTGACTGTTAACTGTTGCCTGCTCCCCATTCCCTGTTCCTTCTTCCTTTAGAAATATGTCTTACGGAAAAATGAAGAATCCCCACACCTAAAGGCGTGGGGAGTGTGAATTCTAGGTAAGTTGTGTGCAAAGGAAAAATCCCTTAATCTAAAATTGGCGCGGTTAATTACGTAACTTGAGAGTCTGCGCTATAAATTCTAGACTTTCTTCAAAAAGTAACTCCCGACCCCAACGTTGCACTTGCTGACTCAGCAAAACTTCAGCTTTTTGCTCTGAAAGTGAACCCAGCTGTTGAAACAGACCAGCAGCTTGAGCGCCGCCGTGTGTTTCCATTCGCATACAACCGCCGGTTTCTGAGCATATTATCGTACCACAGTTTGCTTGGGGATTTGTAGAACTCAGGCGTAAGGCAATCAAATCACCCAGAACTTCACCCACGTCGGCTACGGGGACCCCGGCTAACTCAGCTTCCACTTGTCGTTGGTCTTGAGAAACAAAGCTTATTTGAGTGATTTCATAATCACCGATTTCCTTTTTATAGGAAACTGGCGACCATTGTAATCGACTGGCCAGCCAACCCAAGAATAGCAAAGCTTGGGCGGGATTACCTTTTTCATAGTCAATGTTCACACGGTCAACTTCTTTGAGAGCAGCGCGACGATGGGGTGAGTCGTAAGCTTGAGCCGTCAATTCCTGCCATGCTGATAACCGTCGCCAGTTCAAATCAGCAAGGGGGATGCCATTTTGTACCAAATCTTGGAGACTAAGTAAATCATTTTCTGGCTCGTTAAAGTTGCACGAGTCAACAATCACATTATTGCAAACTGCCGCCAGTCGCTTGAATAGATTGTTATTAGGGTCTGGTGTGGCTTTCCACCACAGGAACTTTGGTAAGCCACCAATTAACAGTGCAGGAATCATACCTCCCACCCGTTCCAAAGCAGCTGCGGTTCCACTCAAAGTAATGTATTCACAACAAATGAGTGTACTTGAAGATTGCTTTTGAATTGGGCAATAGGCAGAAACTTGGGCTTTTACGCCTTCATCTTCGCCAGCGATGGGAAACAAGGCAATAATCCGACAAGGATTACGCAGGGCAATTTCATCTGCAATTGTGGGATTTGTGGGACTGAAGTTATAAGCAACACTGTCTCCTGTTGCCATATTGCCTTGACGCTTTGCAAATTCTTCGCGCAAAACAGCAAGTGTTTCTGGTGTAGCTGTACCAGTTTCTGGTAAGCCATATTTAACTTGTACTTGTCGTAGCGCAGCGGCCATTTGTGGTCCGAGAATGCCATCAATGGGGCCCTTATAAAAGCCTAAACCAGCCAACAGATACTGAGTTTCTTCTGGTTCGTAAACCACTAAAGTAAATGTTGTGGCTCTGGTAGCAGCGGGAAGTCCACCTTCCTCACCTGTGATACCGTAACTTTGCCAAATTTGATTCAGTTCCGATTCTATTTCGTTGAGGGAAATATCCTTTGGAGCTTGAAGTGAAAAGATTGTAGGAGCTTGGGAAATCATAGTAGTTTAGTCATTGTTCATTGGTCATTGGTCAGAAGTCCACTCTTTTACAGTCTGCGCCAGCGACGACCATCTTGGTTAATTAACAGTTCCGCTTCTGCCGGTTCCCAAGTACCTGCTTCATACCGAGGAATGGAAGCTGGATCTGTGGGTGCGTCCCAAACGGAAAGAGCTGGGGTGACTACTTGCCAAGCTGCTTCAACTTCGTCAGCCCGTGTAAATAATGTTTGATCACCCATCATACAATCGAGAAACAGGCGATCATAGGCATCGGAAGTTGCTTGAATGCCAAAGGAACCATAACTGAAGTCCATATCAACAGAACGGGTGCGGAATTCTGCCCCTGGCATTTTCACATCAAAGCGCAAAGAAATTCCTTCATTTGGCTGAATCCGCATTGCCAAAATGTTGGCATTTCTCTGTTGCGCAGCAGATTGAAACATCCGAGAGGGAACATCGCGAAAGTGAATGGAAATCTCACTGACTTTTTTCGGCATCCGCTTACCTGTACGGAGGTAAAAAGGAACACCCTGCCAGCGCCAGTTGTCAACTACAAACTTCATAGCTACATAGGTGGGCGTGATGGAATGGGGGTCAACTCCGGCTTCTTGGTGATAGCCTGGCACTTGTTGACCTTTCATCCAACCAGCGCTGTATTGACCGCGCACTGCTGAACGTGACAGGTTGGGAATATCAGCTAAACGGGTAGCTTGAAGTACTTTAACTTTTTCTGTACGGATGCTATCGGCATCCATTGAGTTAGGTGCTTCCATTGCTGTCAAGCAGTAAAGTTGCATGAGGTGATTTTGTAACATATCCCTCAGTGCGCCGGCTTTTTCATAGTAGCCAGCCCGGTCTTCCACGCCCACGGTTTCTGCTACAGTAATTTGCACGTGGTCAACAAATTGACGATTCCACAATGGCTCAAAAATCGCATTGGCAAAGCGGAATACTAGCAAATTTTGAACTGTTTCTTTGCCTAGGTAGTGGTCAATGCGGTAGACTTGATTTTCTTTGCAATATTTTTGCACTATTTGGTTAAGACTTTGAGCTGATGCCAAGTCACGACCAAAGGGTTTTTCAATTACAAGACGATGTTTGTAGGGGTCGTCTAGCATTCCTGCTCCCCCCAGTTGTCTGATTGCTTCAGGAAAGAAGTTAGGAGCTACCGAGAGGTAGAACATCCGGTTTCCCCGTGTACCGCGTTGCTCGTCTAATTCCCTTAAGAAGGTTTTCAGTTTTCGGTAGCTTTCTGGTTTGTCTATGTCTCCAGGACAGTAGAACAAACCTTGACAAAAGTCTTGCCAGAGTTCACTTAAAGGAACATTAGCATGAGCTTCTTCCATGCCTTTTTGCATTTGCTCGCGGAAATACTCGTGGCTCCACTCTCGACGTGCTACGCCAACAATTGTTGTTTCTGGAGGTATGCGCCCTTCTCGCCGCAATTTGTACAGTGCTGGCACTAATTTACGCCAGGTAAGGTCGCCAGAAGCGCCAAAGATAACTATAATTTGGGGTTCGGGCATCCCCTGCTGTTGGAGGCCAACTCGCAAGGGGTTTTCTAGCAAACTAACCATATGTGTTTTCAGTGGGGTGTTGAGTGGTGTGTTGATGAAACGCTTGGGAATTACATCTAAAAGAGTTGTGTGTTGTTGGCGTTGGTGTCTTTCCAGGAGAAGTCCTATACTGGTGACAATAACTTGACTTTGTTTTCTAAAGAGTTCATCAAGGACTGGTAGGGCTTGATGAATTTATCAATGCCTTCAACTAACAATTCTTCCATGACAATATTAAGATTAATATCAATGTCTGGGTCTTTGAGGCTTTCGATGAGTTGATAAGCTTGATCAATGCCTGTTTCTAGGCGACTCGCCACGTTGCAATGATGGGCACAAGCGGCTATTGTTTCTGGTGTTAAGGTGTTAACGGTGTCGGGGCCGATTAATTCGTCAACATACATCACGTCGGTGTATTTTGGGTCTTTGGTACTGGTACTAGCCCAAAGTAACCGTTGTACTTTCGCTCCTTTTGCTGCTAAGGCTTGCCATCTCTGGCTGTGAACAATTTTTTTGTATTCCTGGTAGGCAATCTTGGCGTTGGCGATGGCTACTTTACCTCTGACGGCTTGGAGTTTTGCTTCGTGGGCAATATCATCAACACCGCGCTTCAATTTGGCTTCTATTTTGGTGTCAACATTTGTATCGATGCGACTGAGAAAGAAGCTGGCGACGGATGCTATTTTACTTATGTCCTGGCCTTGTGCTGATCGTTTTTCTAAGCCACTTATATAAGCTTCTGCGGCTTTATTATAGCTATCTACTGAAAACAATAGCGTGATATTTATGTTGATTCCTTCAGATATGGCTTGTTTGACTGCGGGTAAGCCAGCTGCTGTACCTGGAATTTTCACCATTAAGTTTTCCCGCCCAATTTCTTGGAAATACCGCCTAGCTTCAGCTACTGATGCTTCAGTATTATGGGCAATGGTGGGTGGTACTTCTATGCTAACGTAACCATCAAGTCCATGGGATGATTCATATATGGGACGCAGGATATCACAGGCGTTGCGAATATCTGCAAAAACCAGGGATTCGTAAATTTTGTATGTGGGTAATCCAGTGCGAATTCCTGCTTGGATATCGTCATCATACATCGCATTGTTAGCGATCGCTTTTTCAAAGATAGCTGGATTGGAGGTAATTCCAGAAATGCTCTGATTTTCTACTAGGTTTTTCAGTTCACCTGATTGAATAATTCCACGGTTTAAATTATCCATCCAGATGCTTTGACCATATTGTTGAATTTCGAGTAAATGATTGGTTGTCATGGCTCTAGTTTTACTCCTGTTAATCATTTGTCACTATTCACAGTACTCCCTACTCCCTGTTCACTGTTCTCTAATTGGCTAAGTGAAGGAACATAAAACAGACGAAACGTTCATGCTTTCTTTTGAATTGTGGCGTTGCCAATCACTTATTACATCGACCAGCTGAGGTAATTTTTAATTTATCACTAGGGCTATTTCTCGTCACGCCAAGTGGAGGTGCAAAGTCGGCATAAGCCTTTACTGATAAGGCTTTGCTGTCTCAATAAATGGTTAAAGTTAAGATGGTACTTAAGTGCTTCTTGGATTCCAGATGTTCTCGAATAACATAGCTATAATTAACTTTTAATTACTGGTATCACTTCGTTGCAATCGTTGGAATGGGGGTAGATGTCACTACCTTTTGTAGTCAATTAAAGGCGCATTTATTATAGGGTATGCTGTTTGAAGATTTTTGATTTTTGAGTTTTCTGTGGGTTCTTTAGTGTCCGTTTTGAATAAAAGATTCCACTTTTGCTACGTCTTCTTTACTACCAATGATTAAGGGTGTGCGTTGATGTAGTTTCTTGGGTACTACTTCCAATATATCTACTAGACCAGTGGTGGCGCGACCACCTGCTTGTTCAATGACAAAGGCTAAGGGAGCAGATTCATAAAGCAAGCGCAGTTTACCTTCTGGTTTCTGAATTGTGCCGGGATACAGAAATACGCCGCCTTGAATTAGAATTCGATGGATGTCACTGACCATTGCACCGCTATAACGAGCTGTATAACCTTCGGTGCGGTGGACGTAGCGGATATACTCCCGCATGGATTCTTCCCACTGCCAAAAGTTCCCTTCGTTAACACTATAAACCGAACCGCGTTTGGGAATACGGATATTTTCTTCTGAGAGGATAAATTCGCCTAAACTGGGGTCAAGGGTAAATGAATGAACGCCATTACCTATGGTATAAACCAGCATTGCGCTGGGCCCGTAGAGTATATATCCTGCGGCAATTTGCTCGCGTCCGTTGGTTAAGAGGTCAGATGCTTTTTGGTCTTGATTGTCTCCTTTTTGTTTACGAATTGAGAAGATGGAGCCTAGGCTGAGATTAGTATCGGTGTTGGATGAGCCATCAATTGGGTCATATAGTAAGGTATAGCGACCACTGGGGCAGTTTTCTGGGATGTAGTAGGGTTCTTCCATTTCTTCGGAAGCTAGGCGACAGACTAAACCGCTTTGCTTAAACACTGAGATAAATACATCGTTGGCGTAGATATCCATGTTTTTTACGGATTCTCCTTGCACGTTGATGTCTCCTGAAAATCCTAAAACACCTTCCATTAAACCAGCGCGGCTGAGGCGGCGGGCTATTAGTTTGCCTGCTAATGCGATGCGATTCATCAGCGCACTTAAATCCTGTGCTTCTCCTCCAAAACTGTGCATTTGCTGGAGTACGTGACGTGATAAGGTTGTACAGTCACGATCTAAGCTTTTCTTCGTGGCATCATTCACGGATAAATCTAGAGATCCTGAGGCTTGAGTCATTTTTGTTACTCCCTAGCATTTTGCATATGGGTGAGTTGTATCAGTGGCAATTTTTGGTTGCTGCCTCTATCTTAGAAAGGTATTTTAATAACTTAAATATGATTTTAGATAAACTAAAGAATTGAAATTCCGGGGTGGCTTTTCCAATAATTACCAGGGCGGGAGGATTTGCAGAGATTTTTCCATCACCTTTGTAGGCATGGTTGATGAATTTTGACTAGATTTTCGCTTAGATAATACTAATGTAGTATAGCTATGACAAGTAGAACCATCACTAGTAAGTAATTTGGTGTTTTCAGTATTTTTTTAACTACTCAAAATTTAGATGTAAGCATTGAGACAGTACATCAAGTTGCAGATAATCTGGCTTCAGTACGTTGACAGTTTTCTGATAGAAATGCCCGGCTAGCTGGGAAATTTGCTGACTATTCAAGACCAGCCGGGCGCGGACTTATTTTTTCTAGTTAATTTACGCAAACTAATTTTGCCTAACTAGAAAACAATCTGGTACGATAGAAAATCTCGTTTATTAAAAATCTTGTTTTTTACTCCAACCCCCTCCTCGCCGATTATCTTCCCTGGGTTTAGCCTTATTAACTCTGAGTTGACGGCCCATCCATTCTGCGCCATCTAACTCAGTAATAGCCGCGTCTTCTTGGGCATCTTCATTCATTTCAACAAATGCAAAGCCACGCACTCGTCCTGTTTCGCGGTCAGTAGGTAGAACTACTCTTTTGACTTCGCCATAGTCTGCAAATACATTTTTTAAGTCTTCTTCAGTAGCGCGGTAAGAGAGGTTTCCAACGTAAATAGTCATGTGGGTCAAGTAATTTTCAACAGAAAGCGATTAGTTCAGCTGGGGAAACAGATGTAAACAAACTGCAAATACTGCATAGTCCGCTCTGACTCACCGATGGCGAATGTTGTAGGACAGCGATCATCATGCTGGCTTTTGCTTCAACTAAAGATGCCAAGGGGCTGAACTTAGGCATACGCTCACATAATAACCGATTGTGACATTTTTCAAAGTATGACATTTAACAAAGTCAAATAATATAAAATTAAAAGTTCTTATATGTTTTCTATTGTCAATGTTTTTGTGGTATGATGAAGCTATTTTAAGTTTTATTTTTCCTTAAATAAACATACTGTTAGGGCAGGCAAAACACCCACCCTACAAGAGTTTTGTTAACCCTAAATCCTGGGTTAGTCAGTTTCCGAATTCGCTGCAATTTTAATCAATGGCAATTTGCTGAGGCTTTTTAGCTTTGCCATTATGTGCTTCATTGCTTGAGGTAGCATGCTCGGTGGAGCTAATATGTTGATCTAGCCAGCTTTTTACGGGGTCATCCTTGAGGTTGAGTCGTAGTAAACCAGAGAAAAATCCCCCCATAAATGAAACTGGGTGCTTGGTTAATTGTTGAAATATTGGTGACAATTCATCAATAAACATTTTTTAGAGTCTCCTATTGTTTTAATTGATCCTAACTTGGAAACTTAAAAACGGGACGAATCGGGCCTGTATAAAAAAATAGGGAGAAAGAACTGAGTAAAATTCACTTCTTCCTCTCCCTGATGTATTTAGACTTTACGACATTGGTGCTTGGTCGGGAAACATACACTTATCAGAGTCACAACCACTAGGTCCAGCTTCTGTTAACTCACCAGAATCATAGCGGCTTAAAGCTGCACAAAAATCATCTGTTTTGCGTCGCGTTTTCACTTCTAGATTTAAACGCTGATATGTGAGTTTGTCGATTGGCTCAAATGGTAGTCGGGGGAACGATTGCAAATCGTCAAATCGGGCTAACAATGCTGCTGAAATATAACCCTGATCGTTTTGGATACTATCATAAATCCCCTGTGCGAGGGTTTCAATTTCTTCAGAGCGCAACTCCAGTGTTGCTGATGTGTTGTGAGTGACATACCAACGCTGAACCTGGAGGACGAAATCAAATTGAGCGGAGACCGAAAATTGAGAGACATCAATTTCATCGGCTCCTGGTAAATCAGCCCAAGATACTGCAACAGGTATTTCTACTAGCCATTCACTAACGCGGGGATCGAAAGGATCGTTTAATAAATTACCCTGTTCGTCTTTGTCCGATTGGGAGGGGATGACACTGTAACCGTAGTCAATGCAGGCCAGAGCCACTGGGTCATTTTTGCCGAAAGTGATGCGGCGAATAAATCTTTGCGCCTTGGGGGGATGCCAGCCTGAACTAGCACCTGTTAATAACGATTTAGTGCCACTGGGTTGGACTGTGGTACAGCGGTTAGGACGTTTGAGATGATGGCGATCGCAATAATCCCACACAACTCGATGTACAGTATCTTTCCAGAAGGTTAAATATTTCTTTTCCTGCTCCTTAAAGGCTAATCCTTGGGGAGTTGCGGGTCTTCCTTCTGCCCACCAACTCAGCCAATCTACACCAAAAGCATGAACAAAGAAATCAAATAAACCTGTGAAGGAAACCCCAACAATGGGATCTAATTCCCGGCTTTGTTGGTAGCGGGGTTCTAAAAATTTATGATTTAACAGTGCAGCTACAGATAACGCGCCGGCGGTGAAGGCCTCTTCTTGTTCTTTATAGTTATGTGGATCAATTTGGTTTAAGTGAATCTCTGACAAATTACAGTGGAAGTTGCTACCTATGATTTCACCACAGGGATTGAGACCGTATCTAGCCAAACGATGCTCTATTTCTTGAGCATTAATATTTGGGTCGAGTTTTTGTATCCATTCTTGGGCTTTTCCTTGCTCATATGCTTGCAAAAACTCTTTTTTTAGTTCTGGTGTATTTACTAGATCACAATTAGCTCTAGCAACGGCTTCACCAGCCCATTGAATAGCACCTTCGCCGCTGTAATATTGTTTGCGAACAGCTTCTACACATTCTTCTAATGTGGGCTTGCGGTGAAATACTCTGGTATGGTTAGCCATCCGTAAAGCATCCCGTTCTGGATCAATGCGCCAGTTGCCATTTTCATCCTGTTGCCAGAGATTATCTTTGGCGGTGGATCCCAATTTATCCTCAGCTTGGAATTGACGCATCCCGGCACTTCTTCTAATATTGCCTGCAACAATTGTTACGGCCGCTTCATCAATTAATAAACAGCACTCCACTGAATTTAATTGTCGGCCGGTAGCTTCATTGAGAATGGAGGCACAACGTTGATAAAGTACTGGTAGTTTCACAGGATTAGCGACACCTCCAAAGCCTTTGAGAGTTTCCCCGGATTGACGAACATCGCTGAGATCAACAACTACTTCCACTTCTGTGGAGAATCGTTCATCTGTAGAGAGTTCCAACAGAGTTTTATAGGATTCTACCCAACCTTCACGGCTATCTCCTACGTAAATAGTGACGCTGTTACCTTCAATGTGGGTGTGAGTGTATTCACGACGTAGTTCTTGAGGTGTAGTACCGATTTTTCCCTTTATAGTCACATTTAGGCGATTACGAACACTAGGTAATTGATTAATGTATTGTGGTTCTATGATGGCTCCAGTACCATTAAACTAAGCAACACTCTCACGAGTGATACTCGTCTCCAGAACCGGACATGAGACTTTCATCTCATCCGGCTCCTCAGAAAACATACCCTTGTCACGGGAACTACTCAGACTACCAGCTGTGGCTATTTTTTTATGGCAATGTCTATGCAATGTTTGTAGATGAGCGAACTTTGTCCTGTTTAAGCTAATTGTTGCTTGGTTTGCTGTTGTCAACGTTAGACCGCAACCAGCAGATTTACCCTTGTGCCCGTAAAGGTTTTTTATCGGTAAAGAGGAAATCTCCTTACTCTGACCAGTTCTTGCTCCCCAGTATACGAACTCACCATGATAGAGTGAGGTCTCGTCTTTAACCTTGATGTGATGAAAAATTTGTGTCCAAGTGTGCTTTGAAAGAATATATCTTTCATTGGTGTCTGGGTTAATGTAGCCAAAGACCCAGTTATCTCCTCCTAGGGTTGTCCAATATTTCTCTAGTACCCACTTAGTTCCTTGATTGGGGTGTCTGTATCTTGCCCATGATCTCAACTTGACATAAATCATGCGACTTATGTCTTTAAAAGCTTGTGTTGAGCTAGCAGATGAGTAGTAATTAGCCCATTTTTCTATGATGGGATTGAGTTTTTGGATCAGTGCCTTTTGTGGTGCTGCCTTGTGGGAGTCGATCACATCGGATATAACTTTGTAGTGGCTTTGTACTGCTTTTTTGCTTGGTTGGATGATTGTTTGGAAACCAAGGATTTTTCCTCTTGTTGACCTTGCGCTCATCCCATCATTGACCGGGAACTGGCGAATATTAAAACCCAAGAAGTCAAATCCAGGTTTTTCCCCTTCATATTCTTCTAAGGTGTGACAGATTCTGGTTCTGCTTGGTTTGAGTTCCAAGCCAATGTCTTTCAAGAAACCTGCAATGATAGCTTTTGCCCTTAACACAACATTGACATCTTTGTGAATAATCACAAAGCCACCTGCGTAGCGAATCAAACTGAGGGTATTGTGGTTTTGTTTTCTCCCATAATTCCTAGGAGTAGGTGGGGCGTTGGCGTATTCCTTAATGACCTCTTCCATCCCGTGAAGGGCGATATTTGCCAGCAGTGGTGAAATAACTCCTTGTTGTGGCATTCCCGTTTCTGTGGGGAAGATATCGCCTTTGTCCATTAAGCCAGATCTTAACCATTTACGGATTAAGCGCCGCATGGATGGGTATGTGTTTAATTTGCTCAATACTTTTTGATGTTCAATGTTGTCAAAACACTTGGAGATGTCGGCATTTAGGACATACTTAGCTTGACACTGTATTGCTAAGTAAATGGCTTTGATGGCATCATGTGCTGCTCGTCCCGGTCTAAACCCATAACTATTTGGCTCGAATTTGGCTTCCCATTCTGGTTCAAGAGCTAGTTTAGCTAAAGCCTGATTTGCTCTGTTTGCCAATGGGGCTATTCCCAGAGGTTGTTTTTCGTGTGTCCCTGGTTTGGGAATCCAGATTATACGGTTAGTTCCTAGATTTTTAGCTAGTTCTAGGCGTTGAGCATAGCCAAGAGATTTTACTTTGTCTACCTCTACCGTGTTCTTACCTTTGTTGTTTTGGGTGATTGTGCGCGTTGCTAGTAGCTTGGCATACCAGGATTTCATCAAGGTTTTCTGGAGTCTTCGCATTGCTTTGACATCCCCACGTTGAGCAGCTTTATGTATGCGCTTTTGCAACTTCAACACCATCCTCTGGATTTTGTTCCAGTTGATATTGTTCCATACCACCGTAGTCTTAAAACTCGTTTTAGTCGTCTTCATTGCTATTTATACCTACATATATCTGTTTTCCGTGAGTCCGTCAGCATATCCTACGCATTACCGCAGGCTTTAGCTTCTGACTCAATCTCGCCAAATAGTTCATCCGGTTAGCACCTACTCAGGTATCGACCCACCTGAGAGAATCTATGTGGTTACTTCGTTCCTGATAGTCATTGATTGAGAGTTTAGGTTCCTACTGTTCACCGGGGTTATGAGTGGTGCAGGCCAGACGGTTGTATTCTGGTCACTCTACCCTTGCCTTTTGGCACAGCCTGCTAGTCCACTAGGCTGTTTTATATGTTGACGATGATTCAATCGTAGGTTCGCTTTTGCTAACCGTATTCTCCTGCTGGTTGGAGTTGAAGCCTGGACTAGCTTCTTACCACCGTTCATTCCCGCTTCACGGATTGATGGCTAGTCGCTACCGTGGGGAAAGTGCTTTCACCCTTGCACTCAGGGGGTTGGACTTCATCTATTTTTCTTATGCTTTTCAAATTTATGATTGGAAATTTCTATAGTTTATTTGTACTCACACAAGATAGTTTGATGTCACCAACATGACCATCAAGTTGTCAAGGTTATTTACCTTGCGGCTAATCCTCCTAACCCTTTATGTGGTTAGGTTTCTAGCCAACGAGTCGCACACAACCCATCATGGCTAAATCCATCATCAACCCAAAGGCTTTCCAGTCCTGTAGGTTGGTGGAGGTGCAATTATAAGCCCCGGAAAAGTTTTTGGGTTTGGTGATCCAGTCTGTACCACCCACCCATAGCCAGCGTCCGCTGGGTAAAGCTTTGAGGTTTCGTTGCATATTCTCCAAAATAGCAATTTCTACTGGGTTCAGCTTTCCCAGTTCAATGATGCCTTGGAGAGTGCGATCGCACACTTCATCCCATGTTTCCCTCAGTCCTGTCTTTGTACGACGGCTGTAGGTTCTAAAAAATACAGGATTAGCAGCTGGGGCAGTTTCTGGAAACTGAGCACTCTGACGTTTTCTTTCTAGCTCTCGAACCATAATCAAATCTTGTTGCTTGCGAACAGATTATGACTATACGCTAACTAGATTTTGGATGAAAGATTGCAAAATTTACCACTTTGCGCTATCGCTGGGGTACTAATTACGGTTAAATTTATCATGTATAATTTACCTTTAATCAAAAAACAGTAGTTATAGTATGTTAAAATCAGTTTGTATAAAACCATGTCATTCTCTGGGGTTTTCTGATAGATAAAAAAGCATAATTTTGTCGTTTCGCCGATGTAGAAATACTCAAACTAGGGTAAATACAGTCAAATATACTGTTATGAGTTGATTAATTTATCTAAGTGAGTGGAGTAAGACGAAGCCACTGTATTACGAATGTGACTAGATTGCTAGAGAATTAGTTATTTCTTGGCTAGGAGAGTACAGTAATTTTGCTGCTTAATTATTTTGTCGGACACCGCCCACAACAGGCCTAACTTCGCTACCAGAGAATGGATTTGTACCACCAGTCCAATTAAAGTCGCTAATCCGGATGCTGAAACCGCCTAATTGTAATACTGGGTTATAACGTAAAGTTATTCCATAAGTACGGCGGCTATATTCCAGAATATAATCGGTGCTAGTTTCTTTACCAGTGTCCAAGTTAACTGCGGTTTGAAATCCTAAACGAAATGGCCCATAAATTTGCTGTGAGATTCCAGCGCTCAGCACTTTGTTATCAACTGAGCGGTCAAACAAAAAAGGTGACAATCCTCTATTTAATCCCTGAGAGTAAGTGACATTGAAGGCGGTATAGTCCAAATAGGGACGAGAGAAGTTACCGAGTTGTCCCATTAAGCTAACTGTACCAGTGAGGGTACTTTGGTTTTCGCCATTAGTGTAATAACTGCTGGTACCTGTAAGACTGGCAATTGTCTGTAAGTAAGGAACTACAGGGTTGGCTGTATATTTTAGTCCTTGAGTAGGGGTAGGTGGTAATGGTTTACCCTGCCAGAGTAAAAAGCTCTTACTAAGGCTAGCACTACCTTGTAAGCGACCGAGAGAAATTCGATTATTTGTTCGGTCTGGTTCTAGTAACTCTGGGCGGTCGGTGTTAGCGTTGATATATTGTGCACCTACCTGATAGTTGAGATTAACACCAGTATTACCCAAAGGAATGACAGGAGAGCTAATTAAACCACCAATACTAGTCTGGACAGTTTGAAAGCCCAGAGTACCGTTATACAGGCGATCGCGATAACTATATTCTAGATTTAAGATGTGAGGATTTGTATCGCCCAATGTCTGGCGCATTCGCAAACTAGCCCGCAAATTTTCGTCTACTTTGTTTAAGTCAAAACTGGTTAATTCAGTATAACTTTGAACTATTGCCTGTGGGCTTAATCGGGCATTGAAACTGGTTGTGACGCCAAATAAAGAAGCTAAATCATCTGTGCCTTCTTGTAAGGCTTTTTGCACAAATAATTGGGGTGTGATCCTTAAACGTCTTTGTTGGGTATCGACTAGTGTGAAGCCCCGTTCTACATACAAACCACCACGTTTATCCCCATCAAATCCGGGGGAAACATAAAATGGTGAAGCATCACGTTGAAAACGGTCAATGGTCTGTCTATCTACAGGAATTGGTAAGGAAACTTTTTGGTCAAAGACTAAACGCTGTCCCCGTGTGCTGATGGTTTCCACTAAAGGTGATTCCCGCATGGAAGTAACTTCAGATGCCCGTAACTCTAATTCTGGGGGTGAAAAAGGGTCGTTAGTAATTCGCACATCCTGTCCTTTCCACCCTCTCGGGTAAAACTCAATGCGTTTAGCTTCAAACCGCAGTCGCCTAACTTCACCTCCCGCTTGTGGGGAGGGGATGTTCCTGGCATCCATACCACCACCGAATGTAAAGTCAATACCCCCTGGGCTAGTGACACCAGAAAGAGGCTGATTTCTTCTGACGCCATCGCTCATGGGACGCTCAATGCTTCCGGGCATGATATGAGTGGGTGAAAAAGCCAAATCTGTTTGGGCGGAGGGGATGAAGATTTCGCCACTGGCGTTTTCGATTTTGCCTTGATCTTGGATAAAATTGTAGCTAAAGCCTTCTCCACGCAAAACTTGATCTCCTCGTGTTAAGGCCACGTTACCTGATCCCACGGCAATCAAATTTTCTAAATTTACTTGCAGGCGATCAGCATCTATTACGGATCCATTAAATCGCACCACCACGTTACCTTCCGCAGTTATGATGCGTCTTTGTTGATCATATTCTTGCCTATCGGAGATAACTTCTACAGTGTTTTGTTTCGTTGGCGGGGTAGGCGTTGGCTGTTGATCTTGGGGGGTTGGTGATTGGAATTCTATAGTTGAGGGAGTTGAGATTTCGTTGCTCGAATGACGAGACTTGAACTTTAGGACATTTTGTATAGGTTGAGAACTGGGTATATGATCGGGTTCATCAACAGAGATATTGATGCTATCGGGAAATTGCTGTAAAGGAAGATTACTTTCCTGCTCTTGTGCAGTTGTTTTTCCTGCTACAACTTGCATTTTGGCTGTAGTGTTGGGTGGGTGCAACTGTTGTTGGTAATAACCAACTGTTTGGGGTTGACCCAAATTTGCAGCACTCTGAGAAGCCGTGAAGGAAGAAAATTCTGGCGGAGAAGTTTCTGGTGTATTCTGTGTAGCTAGAGTTTTGACAGATAAATTATCCCTAGTGACATTGATAGGAGTTGAAGAACCAAAGGTATTTTTAAGTTCTCTCACATTTGAGATTTCTGGGATTTGCTTTAGTGGGCAAGATTCCTCTTTTTGTTTGTGGGAATCAGTCTGATTGGTTAGAACTGAGGAAAACTGAGTATCACTAGCATGGGGAATTGAATTTGCTGATGTTACTGGTTGCAGAATAGCAAGTGGTGCAGGTGGCGAAACTAAATGAAGCATATCTAGGCAAATGAAGCTAAAAAGTAGCTAATTGATAGCCGGAAGGTTAAATTACACCTTGGGCCTTCCGACTTTTGCTGTTTGCCTAAATATAGCAAGCTGCCAAGAGAAGGAAGTTTGGTGTTTTCCGTCTGTCGGCAGTTGTAGATAATTTGTGCAAATCCTACTCTGAATCCCGACGTCCGGGGTTACGAGCTGGATCATTGGACAAAAATCCGAAGACGAAAATAGCCACGAAGAAGGCAACAACAATATAAACAGCGATTTTTAAAGTCACCATACAAATATCTCCAAAGGGTGTGAGAAAAAAGTATCTCTCTCTCAGTATCTGCTGTGCAGGAAAGATAGTTACTTTATATTACCGAATCTCGTACCTTTTTGAGATAACTCAAAGTCGATGCTCCTCGGCTATTTTGAACTGCTTAGTTTGCGGACGTTTACTCACGACGGAAGTTTCCAGTTGTGGTGACAAAGTAGCTATTTTCTGGATGTTGCTATTTTTGCTGCTATTTTAGTTTGGCCGTACTAGGATGTCACCAAATCCTTGGTGATTCGGCTTTTAATTACTCGTACAGGCACACCTACGGCCACAGAGTAGGGGGGAATATCTTTATTGACAACTGTTCCCGCGCCAATAACACTGCCCTTACCGATAGTAACGCCATCTAACACTGTTACCCCATGGCCCAGCCAGCAGTCGTCTTCAATCACGATTCCCTTACGAGTTACTCCTTGGTATTTGATCGGTTGTGTTGGGTCTGCAAATTTGTGGCTATTGGCATATATTCCTGAGTGGGATGCTATCATACAGTGCTTACCAATTTTGATGTTTCCTGGACCAGCAATACAGACATGAGGAGCGATAAAAGTTTCATCATCAATGGATATATAAGTGTTGTCTAAACAACCAATATCAACGTAACGTTCCAGCGCTACTCCATTGCCTAAATAAATTTTATTATTTTGGTCTCCGTGGGCATCTATGCGTACACCTTTAAAAATATATACCCCATTACCAATTTCAATGCCAGAGGTTCCCAGAAATTCCACTCCGTTTTGAATATAAACTGGTTTACCCATCTGGGCAAAAATCCTACCATATAATATGTTTCGCAGTTTTGGTCCAAAAGCAATTGTGGGAATATCTCCCAAAAAAGTAGTGATTAATAATTCTTGTAATCGTTGCAATTTGGATAGATATTCTTTGTTATTCATGGTTAAATTTTTGTGAATTTCAGTGATTGTGAAGGCTTATAGACAAAGTATCTTGACTTGTGGTAGTGACACTTATACTGATATTCATAAAGATTTGAATTTAATTTCATCTATACAAAATATTGACCAAAGGTTTGTTGATTCCTATGGAAATAGATAACTAATTTCTTAGCTAGCCAATTTGGGAATCTGCTAACTTTATTGTGAAAATTTTAATTGAGATGGGTAACATTACTCAATTTATCTGCACATATTGTTCCTAGGTATTCTGTATCAGAATCAAGAAAAAATTTTGCTATTTTCTAACGTCATTACTAGATGTAATACTCGTTGCTTTACAGTGTTAAACATCAGAGCATTAAATTAGATAATCCGTTGTTTTCAGATATACCAATTTTAATTTTTTGGCGAATTTTAACAAATATACTACTTTTATGTAGTTATTCGCCTTCCACAGAATTTCTGTGAAATATCAAATTTAACAAGGTTATTTCAAAACAATTACATTTTTACTGGTTTGCTGGTATATCTCAATTTTTGCAGATAATTTTCCCATACATCCATATGTAATTTGTGTTGAATTTTTATTAGTGTTGTTATAAAAGTCAATCAAGCTTAGGGTGGAGTATCACCAACGTCAGCCATTACATTAAAATTCACCATTGGTGCAAACAAATAAGCGCTTCCACGATTGCTATGACGACTTTCTTGGGACGAATTTTTAGAGTATGCTGCGCTAATCATGTTGCACACCGATGAGTTACAGGCGAACAAAATCACAAATCTGATTACATCAATTATTTGTTGTGATATATCTTCTTAAGATTAACACATTTTTTTGATAGAAGCACTCTTAATAAAGAAGTTTTATGCATTTTGACCAATTCAAGTGAACTGGGAATTTAAAAACCATTATTACTTGCGTAAAAATGGTTAATATTTATTTTTGTACCTATAAAAATAAATACTTATTTAGAGCTTGAAACATTGAAAATCATCAAATCTACTATAAGTACTGTAGAAGCAAAATCCTTAATAAAAAAATATTACCTTTGAGTCAAAAGAAATAAATTATAACTCTAGTTAGTTATTTTACCCTAAATACAACTAATGTATTAAGTTTGCTTTTAGGTACGGAATTTTATTGGCTATGCAACCAAGTAACGATAGCGTCTAACATCTAAATTAATTAAACTAATTGCCTCAAACTTTGGAAAGTTATATGGATCAGCAGAACCAATAGTTACTTTCATAGTCTAGATACATTTCTATCAATATGTTATGTCAATTAATATGAAACATCAAGTACGTTATTTCCCTCAAGCCAAAGCAATCTTAAAATGGCTAGAAACTTATTCCTAGCTAATACCTAAAATCCGAAATTTATAAATTACCCCATGGGGATATGGCAGGGAGTAATAAGTTCCGCAGTTTATATAAAAAATTTGTTTTAAAATCGGAGATTATTCTACGTAACAAAATATAAGTTACACACTTGGTTCAAATCATGGCTTTAGTTAATGAAATTGTTCAAAGCTCTTTGAGTATTTCACCCCATAACTAACTAGAATTGCTACTGCAAAAAAGTTATGATTGAGAATATTTAGCTGTGGTAGCTGGTAATGTTAAACAAGAGTTAACTACTCATAAAGGTGGTTTATCTCCCCATAGCCTAGAGAATCTATCTAATATTAAACCTGGTTATTAAATAGCAGCCGAGATTGCTTTTGCAGCAGCACTAAGTTTAACTATACCTAAAAATAGTTAACACCAGCCTTATTTACGGTCATAATCATGACTTTAATCCTACATAGGCCCTCATTCTAAGTGGTAAATTAAGGGATTATGTGTGTTTAGAAATAGAGCCTTAAGGAATTTACAATTGAGGAAAGCACCCAATCACTTTAGACAACGAAGACAAGGAGGTAGAAATTGGAAAATTTATGTCTAAGCAATCTTTAAAGGCAAGTATATCTGGTAATATTCGTAAATATAGATGTAATTGATACTTATTTATGTAATTTTTATTTTTTCAGCTATTGCCTCAGGCACTGCCCTCAGCGCCACCCCCCGTGACCAACTGACTTATTTACTGATGTTGTAGATGAATGCTGTTATAATCAACATAAATATGTAACTTTTGTTACAAAAATTACAAAGAGCTAAAAATTTTTGGAAGAAAAGATTAAAAAATTACCTTCAGTATTGCTTGACAGAGAAGAAATAAATTTTAATATACTAAGTACATACTTGAGGGTAATTCATAGACTTGGAAATGCCCTTAGTGTAAACTTTATCAGCGATGGAAAAAAATAACTCTCAATGCTGAACAAAGTAGTCGCAATTTTACAAACACAGTAAAAAGAATTGGCAACATTGGGTAGAGACAGTAATACATACGTAAACAATAGCCAAAATTAGACTTGGAGTTTTACCAACCTATGCAGCCAATTCGCACATTTAACGTTTCTCCTTCCTTGCCGTCGCGACTTGAACCTCTGCGGCAATTAGCATATAACTTGCACTGGGATTGGAATGTTGAGAGTAAAGATTTGTTTCGTCGGCTAGATCCCGACCTATGGGAATCTAGCCGACATAACCCTGTATTGATGCTGGGTACTATCAGTCAAGCACGGCTGTCGGAAGTTGTGGAAGATGAAGGCTTCCTAGCACAAATGGATCGTGCAGCTCGCCAGTTAGAAGACTACTTACAAGAGCGTACTTGGTATAAGAAACAACGCAACCAAAAGCCCAAAGAATGCTACGCCTATTTTTCGGCTGAATTTGGACTTGTAGATTGTTTACCGATCTATTCTGGCGGGTTGGGTGTTTTAGCAGGGGATCACTTAAAGTCTGCTAGTGACTTGGGTTTACCTCTGGTTGGTGTGGGCTTGTTGTATCAGCAAGGATACTTTGCTCAATACCTGAATGCTGATGGCTGGCAGCAAGAACGCTACCCCATCAACGATTTCTATAATATGCCCTTGCACTTGGAGCGTAACACCGATGGCTCAGAACTTCGGATTGAAGTAGATTATCCAGGGCGCAAAGTCTATGCTAGAGTTTGGCGGGTACAAGTGGGAACGGTACCACTGTATATGCTAGACACTAATATTGAACCCAATAATCCTTACGACCACGACATAACAGATCAACTATACGGTGGCGACATCGATATGCGAATCCACCAGGAAATGATGCTGGGGATCGGTGGTGTACGGATGTTGGAAGCTCTGGGTTACAATGTCACTGCCTACCATATGAATGAAGGCCATGCGGCATTCTCTGCTTTAGAGCGTATCCGCATCCTAATTCAGGAAGCAGGATTGACTTATGACCAGGCCAAACAGGTGGTAGCTTCCAGCAATATCTTTACTACCCACACTCCTGTACCAGCGGGGATCGATTTGTTTTCTCCTGACAAGATTTTGTATTATCTCGGTCACTATGCAGAAGTCTTTGGTTTGCCTAAAGAGCAATTTTTAGGATTGGGACGAGAAAATACAGGTGATTTATCAGCACCTTTCAGTATGGCTGTGTTGGCCTTGAAGATGGCAACATTTTCTAATGGTGTGGCACAGTTGCATGGTGTGGTATCACGGCAGATGTTTCAGGGTTTGTGGAAAAAGGTACCACTGGAGGAGGTACCAATTGCCGCAATTACTAACGGTGTTCATGCGCGTAGTTGTGTGGCTAAATCAACTCAAGAGTTGTATGATCGCTACTTAGGTCCAAACTGGTCATCAGCACCACTAGATAGCCCATTGTGGGATCGAATGGATGCGATCCCCGATGAGGAATTGTGGCGGAATCACGAACGTTGCCGTTTGGACATGATTTTATACGTGCGAGAACATTTGGTGAAGCATTTGCGCGCTCGCGGTGCTTCTGCCTCGGAAATTAATCAAGCTCAAGAAGTTCTCGACCCCAACGTTTTAACCATTGGCTTTGCTCGGCGTTTTGCTACCTACAAACGCGCTACCCTATGGATGCGTGATGTGGACAGGATCAAGCGGATTTTGTTGAATAACAAAAATCGCAAAGTGCAATTTGTCATCGCTGGTAAGGCTCACCCCAAAGATATCCCAGGAAAAGAACTGATCCGTGACATTAATCACTTTATCCGTGAACATCACTTGGAAAAACAAGTAGTGTTTGTCCCTAATTACGACATTCACATTGCTCGATTGATGGTAGCTGGTTGTGATGTCTGGTTAAACACACCACGCCGTCCACGAGAAGCTTCCGGTACCAGCGGTATGAAAGCTGCAATGAATGGATTGTTGAATTTAAGTGTTCTGGATGGCTGGTGGGATGAGGCTGATTATGTCCGCACTGGTTGGTCAATTGGACATGGTGAAAATTATGATGATCCTAATTACCAGGATGAGGTAGAAGCTAATGCTCTGTACGAATTGTTAGAGAAAGAAGTTGTACCTCTGTTCTATGAGCATCAGGATATTGATGGTTTACCCCGGTCGTGGATTGCCAAAATGAAGGATGCAATTCGTTTGAATTGTCCTTTCTTTAATACAGCGCGGATGGTGGGAGAATATGCACAAAGGGCTTATTTCCCAGCCAGCGATCGCCATCATACTCTGACTGCTGATCATTACGCCCCAGCGAAAGAATTAGCTCATTGGAAAGCCCAACTCAGTGACCAGTGGTATAACATCAAAATCAAAGATATTGCTGTGTCAGCGGATGCGGATATTGAGGTTAACCAAACCGTAGCCGTTAAAGCCAAGGTGGACTTAGCCAATTTAACTAATGATGATGTCCGGGTGGAGTTATACCAAGGTGCTATTGATGCTAATGGCGAGATTGTCCATGGTGTGCCCGTAGTTATGGATTACCAAGGACAGGATGCTCAAAACTTGAGCATTTACACAGGTAATATCACTTATACTGCCTCTGGTTTACAGGGCTTGTCTTTGCGTGTTTTACCCCAACACCAACATTTGTCTAGTCCCCATGAGCCAAGATTGATTGCTTGGGCAGAATAAGGTGAAGAAGTAGGGAGTAGGGTATTTAACATTCCTTATTCCCTATTTTGCCAGGGATGATAATGTAACCGGTGTTGCCATCGCCTAGCACTATGTTATGTTGTTCACCCCAATACCACCAGTGGGCTGCTACATAAGCGCAAATAAGGCTATCTAGTTTATCTTCCGCTGCTTTAAGTGCTGGGCCTGTGCTGGGGATTTCGGCAGAAAGTGAACCACAGAGGCGCAGAGTAAGCAAAGAAGGAGTCAGTGTTGGGAGAATATCAAGAATATAGTTTTGCAGTTTGATTAGTTCTAAGCGACGCTCATTGAGGCGTCCTTTTTTATATTTAAGGATGCGTTCTAAGTTGAATAAATTAATTATTGCTGGATGGGGAAACACTTCTATTTGATATCTCCCAGGTTTTTGAGGTTGAATTGTGGGTGCATGGGCAAATCCACGAGACTCCAATTCTAAACCAAAGTTTACAGTACGTTCTGCAAAGGGTAAATTTTGATTGGCTGGATAACATCCAGCATGATATTTGCCAAAGTATTTATGTGTGAGTTTGTCCGCGAGACGACTTCCCGTAGCATTGGGTATCAATGTCGGCGCATCTACGGCGATCATCCCTGGTTGATTTGCAGGTACATGGTTATCTATCCAAGCGAAAATGTCTGTAATACATTCGCGCCGATCTAAATCGATGATTTGCAGTTTTCCTGCTATTAATTCTAAGCCGCATAAGCCGCTTGGTTGAGATTTCCAGCCTAAATCAATGCCGATAAATTTCATTTTTTTCAATTTAAAAATATGTTAAAAATATTGATATATTTATCAATTGTTTATTTTGGATTCATGTTTTAAATTAAAATGATTACAGAAAAATCCTGAATAATTTAGCAATATCAAGATACCGGTGGTCTTGAAAGATTCTGGCAATTGAGCATCTTTTTCTTAGTAAAGAGAATAGACTTACCATAATATACTAAAAGGATTTAATAATTCTTATTCATAAAATAATCTTGAAATAATTTTGATAAAAATACTCGCAATCACAATCATGACTTTCACTATAGTAGTAGCGCATATCTGATTCTGAATTGGAAATTTTCGATGATTGCAAACGCCAATTAAGGCTAATGGCAAGGCAAAATTTAGCAACTTTTTTCCATATTTTACCTACTTATTGAGAAACTTATCCTAGAAAGTGTCAAAATTGAAGGAGGTTTGTAACCGCCATATTCTTAGAGCGGGTTTGAGATACATTGGGAGTTTATGGGCAAGAAGCAGCGTGTTCTTTCTGGAGTTCAACCAACCGGTAATTACCATCTGGGTAACTATTTAGGAGCTATTCGCAATTGGGTAGAAGGTCAGAGCGAATACGAAAATTACCTATTCGTGGCTGATTTACACGCGATTACGGTACCACACGACCCTACAAGGTTAGCATCTGATACTTATGCCCTGGTGGCGCTTTATCTAGCTTGTGGTCTGGATTTAAATCACTCGACGATTTTTGTACAATCTCATGTTTCTGCCCACAGTGAATTGACCTGGCTGTTTAATTGCATTACACCTTTAAACTGGTTGCAAGATATGATTCAGTTTAAGGAAAAGGCGATTAAGCAGGGTGAAAATGTCAATGTCGGCTTGTTGGACTATCCTGTGCTGATGGCTGCTGATATTTTGCTGTATCAAGCTGATAAAGTGCCAGTGGGTGAAGACCAAAAACAACACTTGGAATTGACTAGGGATATTGTTAACCGATTTAATCACCAATTTGGTAAGCCTGATCAACCAGTGCTAAAATTACCAGAGCCTTTAATTCGTCAGGAAGGGGCTAGGGTGATGAGTTTGGCTGATGGTACACGCAAAATGTCCAAGTCTGATCCTTCTGATTTAAGCCGGATTAATTTACTTGATACACCGGAGGAGATTCAATACAAGATTAAGCGCTGTAAAACTGACCCGGTTCGGGGTTTGACTTTCGGTGATCCAGAGCGTCCAGAGTGTAATAACTTGTTAACGCTGTATATGCTGCTGTCTGGGAAGAAGAAGGAAGAGGTAGCAGCAGAATGTCAAGATATGGGCTGGGGACAATTTAAGTCATTGTTGACGGAAACTACAATTAATGCATTAAAACCCATACAGGAAAAATATCAAGGGATTATAGAAGATCAAGCTTATCTCAATTCTGTTTTACGGGAGGGACGGGAGAAAGCAGAGGCGATCGCTAACCAAACTCTGGCACGGGTAAAAACAGCTTTAGGCTACTGTTTACCTGTATAAAGGTTTCACTTTTGGGCGTAATTCGTTATAGCCTTTAAGGAAACGGAAACATTAATGTTATGGAGAATACCCAAAGTTCCACGGTTTTAAATTCTTTTCGTCGCGCCGCCCAAGCAGGCGAATTCTTAGTTACTGCGGAGGTAGCACCCCCAAAAGGTGTGGATGTCACACACATGATTTCAATGGCGGCGACCCTTAAGGGAAGGGTTCATGCTGTCAATATTACCGACGGTAGCCGCGCTGTATTAGGAATGTCTTCTTTGGTAGCGTCAGTTTTTTTGTTACAAAAAGGTATTGAACCAATTTGTCAGGTTGCTTGCCGTGATCGCAATAGAATTGCTTTACAAGCTGATTTGATGGGTGCTCATGCTTTGGGTATCCGCAACATTCTAGCTTTGACTGGAGACCCTGTGAAAGTAGGTGATCACCCCAATGCCAGAGGCGTGTTTGATTTGGAATCTGTGCGCCTGCTGCAACTAATTCGGAAGATGAATCAGGGTCTTGATGATAATGAGAAGCCTTTTACAGATGGGGCGACTGATTTATTTGCTGGTGCCGCAGTGGATCCACAGTGTCATAGTTGGTCAGGTTTGCAAAAGCGATTTGAACGGAAGATAGAAGCAGGAGCACAGTTTTTCCAAAGTCAGATGATTACAGATTTTGAGCGCCTAGAAAAGTTTATGGACACTGTGGCTGTTGCTTATGATAAACCAATTTTGGCAGGAATTTTTTTGTTGAAATCGGCAAAGAATGCTCAGTTTATTAATAAGTATGTTCCGGGTGTAAATATTCCTCAGCACCTTATTGATAGGTTGGCTCAAGCAAAAGATCCCCTTGAGGAAGGAATGAAAATTGCGGCGGAACAAGTACAGATTGCCGGACAATTATGCCAAGGTGTCCACATCATGGCAGTGAAGCGGGAAGATATGATTGCGCCAATTTTGAATTTGGCGGGAGTTCCACCAGTGAAAAAGGCGACAAATGTTCATTAAATAACCTGCAACGAACCTTCCCTTTTCTTTGCTCAGGAGGGAAGGGTTGGGGGTGGGGTTATGTACTTGATTAAATCCTCACTCCCAAAGTATTTGGTGGCGAGGTACAACAGCGATTGCCTCCGGCACAGTCCTCCGCGCAATCGCGCCTCATTTTTTCTGAGGAAAAATTAAAATAAGTTAAGCAATAAAATAAGGAAAACAATAGAGTCTATGTCAACTCAAATTGAGACAGAACTGCATCAAGCAGTGGAACTTCGTCGTAATTTTGCGATTATTTCTCACCCCGACGCGGGTAAAACCACACTTACAGAAAAACTACTCCTATACGGGGGTGCTATTCACGAAGCTGGAGCAGTTAAAGCGCGTAGAGCGCAGCGTAAAGCCACTTCAGACTGGATGGCAATGGAACAACAAAGGGGAATTTCTATTACTTCCACGGTATTACAGTTTGAATACCAAAACTGTCAAATAAATTTACTAGATACACCCGGACACCAAGATTTTAGCGAAGATACTTATCGCACTCTCGCAGCGGCAGATAATGCTGTAATGCTGATTGACGTAGCTAAAGGTTTGGAACCTCAAACCCGAAAATTATTTGAAGTATGTAAGTTAAAAGGTCTGCCAATTTTTACATTTGTTAATAAACTCGACCGTCCGGGAAGGGAAGCCCTGGAACTTTTGGATGAAATTGAGCAGGAATTGGGTTTACAAACCTATGGAGTGAACTGGCCTATTGGCGTAGGCGATCGCTTTAAAGGTGTATTTGACCGTCAGGAGCAAAAAATTCACTTATTTGAACGTAACGCCCACGGTAGCCGAGCAGCCCACGATACAACTGTAGATTTAGGTGATGCTGAAATTGAGAAACTGCTGGAGGAAGACCTTTACTACCAACTGAAAAATGATTTAGAACTTCTAGAAGGAGTTGGGCCAGACTTAGATTTGGACTTGGTACATCAAGGGAAAATGACTCCAGTGTTTTTTGGTAGCGCAATGACGAACTTTGGGGTAGAGTTATTCCTTAAGTACTTCCTGAAGTATGCCCTCAAGCCTGGTGCTCATAACAGCAGCGTGGGTAAAGTCCCCCCCACTTATCCTGATTTTTCTGGGTTTGTTTTCAAACTACAAGCAAACATGGACCCTAAGCACCGTGATCGCGTGGCATTTATCCGGGTTTGCACAGGAAAATTTGAAAAAGATATGACAGTGAATCATGCGCGGACTGGAAAAGTCGTGCGCCTGTCTCGCCCGCAAAAACTTTTTGCTCAGGAAAGGGAATCCATTGATACGGCTTATCCTGGCGATGTCATTGGTTTAAACAATCCGGGTGTTTTTGCTATAGGTGATACTATTTATACAGGGCAGAAGCTGGAATACGAGGGAATTCCCTATTTTTCCCCAGAACTGTTTGCCACTCTGAGAAACCCCAACCCTTCCAAGTTTAAGCAATTTCAAAAAGGCATTTCGGAATTGCGCGAAGAGGGTGCAGTCCAAATTATGTATTCATCTGATGAAGCTAAACGTGATCCAATTATGGCTGCGGTGGGTCAGTTGCAATTTGAAGTGGTGCAGTTTCGTTTGCAAAACGAGTATGGTGTAGAAACCATATTAGAATTATTGCCTTACAGCGTCGCCAGATGGGTTGAAGGTGGTTGGGAAGCTTTGGAAAAAGTGGGACGTATTTTCAATACCACTACAGTCAAAGATAATATGGGACGCCCAGTTTTACTGTTTCGCAATGAATGGAATTGTCAACAGTTACAGGCGGATCATCCAGAGTTGAAATTAAGCGCGATCGCCCCGGTTTATTCTTGTGAACAACCAGTGAAGGAATAATTCACTGATGGAACTAACCGGGTGCAATTGATGTCCACTGTACGAAAAATTAGCGCTTGTGTCCCACCGTGGACAGTTAGTGGACATTGGAGCCAAAATTTCTATGCCTTCTCTACGAGACACTATGCGAACACATGGCGAACATTCTTTGGAGGCTGGTTTAGTTGCCCTCAAACAAGGAAATTACCAAACTGCCATCGCCAAACTCACACCTGTGGCTGACAGTCAAGACAATTCCACTATCAACTTACAGGCTCGGGTGGGTTTAGTGATGGCTTACGCACGCACTGGAGAGATACACAAGGCCACGGTCTTGTGTCAGACTCTCACTCAAAGTCAAAATACACAGGTTAAAGAATGGGCTGAACTTGCTCTGATGCACTTGACAAAACCCAAAAAGTGCAAGAGTGCTTCCAAGAATTCGGAAACCGGACTTGTGACTTGTAAGGATGCCGGAAACGCCACTGTACCAAAATATCAACCAAAAGACAGAGTACCAGAAACTACAAGCGATGGCAAATCATCTGCTGTGAAATCTGCTAGCTTTCCGAATCCAGTCATACCTTCAGTTGAGTACAGAAACAAAATCGTTACACAAACACTTAGTAATACAAGAAGTAGTGTTTTTTGCTCCACTACTTATACAGAAACTGCTGGGAGTGAGGGTAGTGTCAACCCATTGTCCAATATTTATTGGCGACAAGCAAAACGCGCCAATGTATGGCAGCCTCTGCGTAAGCCTAATTTATTTCCCCTGCGGTTACTAGCACTGGGCACATTCGTGGCTTTGTTTTGGGTGTTGAGGGAAATACTCAATTTGATGAAAGAATTTATTAACTATGCCTTAGTCAAACTACCATATCTGGAGCCATTACAGTTTCTTTATCAGGATCCCACCTCACTGTTACTGATAGTTCTATTCGTTATGATTGGACTATCACCTTGGTTGCTAGATTGGCTATTAGCAAACTTTTATGGACAGCGAGAGTTGTCCAAAGATTTATTACATAGCCACAGTCGCGAAACAACCAGGGTATTACAACGTTTCTGTCAACAGCGACGCTGGCCGTCAGTTAAACTCAGAATTTTGCCGACAAATGCACCAATGGCGCTGACATATGGCAATTTTCCCCGCAATGCTAGGATTGTGGTCAGTCAGGGATTATTAGATCAACTAGCAGATGATGAAATCGCTACTATCTATGCGGGACAATTAGCACATATTGCCCACTTGGATTTTCCGGTCATGTCTCTGTTGTTGCTGGTATCATTACCTATTCATCGCCTGTATCAGCAAATTTCAACATGGGGCATCGGAGAATCTGAGGGGATTTGGTATAAGCCAAGAGCAATTACAAGTAGTATTACTTATGGATTTTGGTGTTTGTTGACTGGTATTAGTTTATGGTTATCGCAGTTACGGCTTTACTATAGCGATGGCCTCGCGTCGGAAATTACTGGTAATCCCAATGGTTTGACTCGTGCCTTACTCAAAATTGCTATGGGAATTTCTGTTGATATCCAAAATTCAGAACAAACCTCTTGGCATTTGGAAAGTTTAAACTTGTTAATGCCGGTAGGTTATCAGCAGAGCCTTTCTTTGGGTAGTATTGCAGGTCATCTGCCCTTTGAATCTATATTCATGTGGGATACTTTTCATCCCTATAGCCGTTGGTTAGCAATTAATAATAGCCATCCCTTAATAGGCGATCGCATTCTAAATCTAAATCAAATTGCCCGGCATTGGCATATAGACCCTGAGGTACATCTAACTAACCAATCAACTTCTCAGGTGAAACTTCAGTCATTCTTATTACAAATTGCTCCGTTTTTGGGCATTCCCTTGGGTTTGATCTTTGCGGGCCTGATTTGGCTGATGTGGCACACTGGTTTTGCTCTCAGGTTGTTAAATTTACAATGGATATACGATGATTGGAATTTTGTGACCGGTTCCCTACTCATTGGCTTTAGCATCGGGATGGTGTGCAGAATAAACTCGTTTTTTCCAGATATCAAAATTGCTAGTGTGCAAAATGCCCAAAACCTTCCCAATCTCCTAACTTATCCATCTACGATTCCCGTTGATAGTATTAGTGTGCGTCTTGTCGGTAAGCTGTTGGGTCGCTTAGGTGCTGGCAATTCCTTAGGACAAGATTTAACACTGCACTGTAGCATAGGCTTAGTAAAATTACATCACATTTCCTTGGGACAATCAGTTAATCCCCAAGATTTAATAGGTCAGCAAGTTATACTTACAGGCTGGTTTCGCCGGGGAGCAACACCTTGGATTGATATTCACACAGTGCAAACCCAAAGCGGCAAAATTATTCATAGCCCTCATCCCATTTGGTCTACTGCTGTGGCAGTTGCCGCACAGGCTTGGGGTGCATACATCTTTCTCACAGGCTAGTGACCCAGGGCAAAAGTCAAAGGTCAAATTGTGTTATGGGTTCCATTGGTAGTGGCCAATTGAGTTTACCGATGGAAACATAAATAAAAGTTGCAGTTTTCATCAATCAGTGTTACATTTATTAACATGATTGTCTACGACCAAATTAACTCAGCAATATAGCTTAGTTATCTAAAATTGGATGGTTCCTGCAAATTTATGCCTTCTATCTTCCCCATACAGCAGCTAATTCACCAGCCAATGGCTGGTTTTTGTTTCTGATAACCTTTTGTGAGAAAAAAATGTATTTTATGCTACGATATACATATACTATCATTGAAAATGTATGCTCTGAACTAGCTACGTAGATAATACCGTGGTAATGTAAGGAATGGTATTTAATTCTGCGGGCAAGGTCATCAAACAAGACATTTACATTAGCAAGCCAAGGCTTATAAATTTACAAGTCTTAGAATTAAGTTGGTATTTGCTGGGCGTTGTATGCGCTTTTGTATTAAACAAGCTTGATCCCAACAAAAAACTGTATTGTATAGGTTAACAGTTTGGAGTAAAAATTTTGGTTTACGGCAGTGTTGGTCAATCGCATCTATTTAATAGCCAAAGCCAAGTGATTGTTTTCTTGCCTTGCCATGTTCATTTAACTCTGGAGGTATAGTTCATGTCGGTTCGCCTATATATAGGCAATTTGCCAAAAGAAGAAATAGATCGTCAAGATCTGCAAGCAGTTTTTGCCGAAGAAGGCGATGCTGTAACTACAAAACTAATTAAAGACCGCAAAACTGGTAAATGTCGTGGTTTCGGTTTTCTCACGGTCAACAATGACGAACAAGCTGATCAGATTATTGAAAAGTATAATGGTCAATTGTTCAAAGAGACTCCTATAAAGCTAGAGAAAGCATTACCTCGGACAAAAGGTGAAGAGGGTGAGGAGCAAGCTCCTAAACTGGCGAGTACTCCCACAACTCATCCGGCTCCTAGTGCACCAAAAGAAGGCGGTCGTCGTGAGAAAAGCTCTAAGAAGTCGCGGCGTGGCGGTGGTGGTGTCCGGGAAACCAACACGACCAGTGCTGACTCAGATGCTATTCGTCCAGATCCACGTTGGGCTTCTGAGTTAGAAAAGCTGAAGCAAATGCTAGCAGCACAAACTACGAATTGATTCTGTGGCGATAGGAATTAAAACTTAAAACTTGCAGTTTTTAGGTTTTAATCACCGCTAATTATTTAGCCATTGTTGTTAGTGCGATCACAACTTTTGGTGCAATCCGCCCACATTTACGCACATGGAAGAAGTTTTCACAAAATTCTATGTGGTAATTTTGGGCTTATTGTGCCAATAATCGCGATCGCGCTTGCATGAAGAAACTATTCCAAATGTGTTTCTTTGTCCTGGGTTGCTTTGATGGAATTTAAATAGTGGTTTATCTATACTTAAGCAGTAGATATTCATACAGGTTCTGATGTATAAAAAATGCTAAAAAATCATGTAGAAATAACCATACACCAGGAAGCAAAAAAATTTAATTTTTAGACATTATTAAATTAAAATAAAGATTAATGAAAGTTACTCACTAAATGGATTGGTTAAGTTTGCGCGGCGCAACTTTGACCATACACTCCTAGAACTAGCAACACACAAACTATGAACGCTACTACCGACAAATGTATTGCCTTAATTTCTGTTCATGGAGATCCAACGATTGAAATTGGTAAGGAAGAAGCCGGTGGACAAAATGTTTATGTGCGTAATGTTGGCGAAGCACTAGCAAAACTAGGATGGCAAGTTGATATGTTTACCCGCAAAGTAAATGTAGAGCAAGATACAATTGTCCAAATTAATGAAAATTGTCGGACTATTCGTCTAGCAGCAGGTCCACTCAAGTTTGTGCCACGAGATGACCTTTTGGAATATATGCCGGAATTTTTGGACAACTTACTGCAATTCCAAAGCAAGAACAACATATACTATCAGATAGTACATACAAACTACTGGCATTCTAGCTGGATAGGAATGCAACTCAAAAAAATCCAAGGTACTCACCAGGTTCACACTTACCATTCTCTAGGAGCAGTTAAGTACAATACAATAGAAATAATTCCTCTAGTGGCTAGTCAACGATTAGCAGTGGAAATAGAAGTGTTGGAAACAGCAGAACGAGTGGTAGCTACAAGTCCCCAAGAACAGCAACACATGCGAGCACTCGTTTCTACTAAAGGTAACATAGAGGTTATTCCTTGCGGTACAGATACTTGCCGTTTTGGTTCCGTTGACCGTCAAGCAGCTAGATCAGAGTTGGGAATCCCTCAAGAAACTAAACTGGTGTTGTATGTAGGACGTTTTGATAAACGTAAAGGAATAGAAACCCTGGTCCGAGCAGTAAACGCATCTCAATTACGTGGAGATAAAAACCTCAAGTTAATTATTGGTGGTGGTAGCACAGCAGGTAATAGTGATGGTATTGAGCGCCATCGCATCGAGAAGATAATCAACGAATTGGGGATGAATGAATTTACCATCCTCCCTGGTCGCCTCAGTCAAGAAATATTGCCTACTTATTACGCTGCGGCGGATGTTTGTGTTGTTCCCAGTCACTATGAACCCTTTGGACTGGTAGCCATTGAAGCCATGGCTAGTAGTACGCCTGTAGTAGCCAGTAATGTTGGTGGACTTCAGTTTACCGTGGTTCCAGAAGTCACGGGTTTGTTGGCTCCACCAAGAGATGTAGCTGCCTTTGCAGCTGCTATTGACCGTATTTTGTTAAATCCACAATGGCGAGACGAATTAGGTGAGGCTGGTAGAAAACGCGTAGAAACTAAATTTAGCTGGGATGGGGTAGCCACTCAGCTAAATCAGCTATACAGCGAAATTTTGCAGCAAAAAGTGAAAGAACCAGCATTAGTTCAGTAATTAATAGGTAATTTTAACTCTTGTGCAACCAGTTGACTATACTACCCTGACCGCTGCTTGTAGCGAACTCCGCGCTCACTGGCTGCCATCTCGATTAGAGCAAGTTTATCAGCGCGATCGCTATACCATTGCTGTGGCGTTACGCACTCTCACACAAAGGGATTGGCTAGAGATTTCTTGGCATCCCCAAGGAGCGCGTATTTGTATTGGAGAACCACCTCCCAAACTACCAGATACATTCACATTTAGCCAACAATTAGTACATCAATTGGGTGGTTTGGCGCTGGTGAATATTCAAGCGATCGCCCCTTGGGAGCGTGTTGTTGATTTGCAATTTGCCCGTCGTCCCGGAGAAGAGGCATTGTATCATATATATGTAGAGGTGATGGGCAAATACAGCAATGCCATCCTCACCGATGCCAGCAATATGATTATTACGGCTGCCCATCAAGTTAGTCAGTATCAATCGAGTGTACGTCCCATCCAAACCGGACAACCTTATGAAACCCCGCCAAAACTCACTGGCCCGGTTCCCAGTTTGAGTGAACCCTTGCAACGCTGGCAAGAACGTGTCAGCCTGCTACCAGGAGCAATTAAGCGTCAGCTATTAAAAAGTTATAGCGGTTTGAGTTCTGCGCTGGTAGAGTCTATGCTAATTGCAGCTAATTTAGCCCCAGAAACTACCACCGAACAAGTCACACCTGAAGATTGGCAACGACTGTTTGCCCGATGGCAAGAATGGCTACAGGCTTTGGAATTAAGTAAATTTCAACCAGCTTGGACGGCAAATGGATATAGCGTTATGGGTTGGGGCGCAGTTGCACCAGAAAAAGATATCCAAACTTTACTTCACAGCTACTACACTGACGAGTTAAATCAGCAGGTGTTTGTTCAGTTACGACATCAGTTAAATCAGAAATTAGATAATATCTTAGTAAAATTAGGTAATAAAGCTGAAACCTTTTCTGAACGTTTGCAGCAATCAGATCAAGCGGATGAATACCGAGGAAAAGCTGATTTGTTGATGTCTAACTTGCAAAAGTGGCACCCAGGAATGACAGAAATCATCCTGCTTGATTTTGAGACACATCAGCCCATAGCCATCGCCCTGCAACCAGATAAAAACGCTGTTCAAAATGCTCAACGCCTTTACAAACAGCACCAAAAACTCAAACGCGCTCGTGCTGCTGTGGAACCGTTGCTTTTTGATGTCCAATCAGAAATTAGCTATTTAGAGCAAGTAGAAGCTGCGCTGGCTCAGATAGAAAATTACGAAACAGCAGCAGATTTGCAAGCTGTAGAAGAAATCCGCGATGAGCTAATTGGACAAAAATATTTAGAAGATCCAGGATACCGCAGTCGCAGTACCAGCGAAACAGCCAGCACAAACTTTCATCGTTACCGCACCCCTAACAACTTTGAAGTTTTAATCGGTCGTAACAATCGCCAAAATGACCAATTGAGTTTTCGTGTAGCGGGAGATTATGATTTGTGGTTCCACGCTCAAGAAATTCCTGGAAGTCATGTCCTGCTGCGTTTAGAACCTGGTGCAGTTCCAGAAGCAGCAGATTTACAATTTGTCGCTAATCTCGCCGCCTACTACAGTCGTGGACGTCAGAGCGATCAAGTACCAGTAGTTTATACTCAGCCTAAGCACGTTTACAAACCCAAAGGAGCCAAGCCAGGTGTTGCTATTTACAAGCAAGAGCGTATCCTCTGGGGACAGCCGCAATTAGTTATGGGTAATTCGTAATTCCTAGGGGTAATGGCAATGGGATAGGGTGGGATATTTTATTCTTGTTTCCCCACATCTGCCTTCCGAGATGGGAAATTTATTCTTCAAGATAGAGGCTACCTCCTTTGGGGCATATCTTTTTTATAGATTTTTATAAAAAAACTGTGTTGAGTGTTACAATAGTGTTAAGAAAAGTTGCCCGTTAATTTTGGGAACGCGCAATTTGATTTTGACTCTATTGAGAAGACAACGCGGAAAAACATCTACCAGGCCAGCTGTGAGAGGCTGGTCTTTTTTGTTTTACTCAGAACTAGAAGACGCAAAACATGATTTTTTAGGTCTTATTTCCAGATTTTCTAATATTTAGAAGCTAAAGGTAGTTCTCAGTGCGCCAATAACAACGTCATCGTTGTTATTGTTATGGTCTGGAGATGTCAACCAGATCACACCAGGGGTAATGGTAATGTTATCAGTCAACTGGTACTGGTAGAAAGCTTCAATGTGATAGGAAGTGTCTGTATCTTTATTCACACCTGGGATAGTGGAACTTGTCACTTTCGGTTCTACACCAGCAATAATCCCAGCTAGGTTACCTTTTTTCCCCAAGTCAAGAAAGCCTAAAGTGAGAGCATAATTCCAAATTTCAGCCTCTCCGCGATTCCCCGTTAAGTTACTGCTGTTAGTGTATCCTGCCCAACCACCTAAGACAAATTTTTCACTGATACCAATTGATGCTTGGATACCGTAGGAGTTGTTGGAAAAAGCTGCATCGCCTTGTTGTAATAAAGTTTGGAAGGTTGCAGCATTACTACCTGTAGCTAATGGCTGTTTGTACGAGTTGATATAAGTGAAACCTACCGCAATGCGATGGCTTGGTCTAAAAGTCATTTGTGCCAAAGCACCGTAAGGACCATCAAATAAACCATTCTTAGGAGAGGGGTCATTGCCTGTGCTACTCAAATACCCCAAGCTGAGTGCTAAGTTATTACTGAACTGGTGGGTTATTCCTAACCCCGCACCATCCATTTGGTTATAAATTGGGTTGCGCGTACCAAAGGTAGATAAAGCACCACCACTACCATCACCGTCAAATATATTAACTGTATCAGTGATGTCATCTGCTGCACCAGCGTTAGCAATGGCGATTACCTGTGTTTTTGCACCGAGAGGAAATTCGTAAAACAGTGCGTCTATCTCAGCATTGGTAGTTCCATTCTCACCAGCGAAGGCGAAATTACCCTCCGGTGTGCCGATATCAGAGCCTAAAATATTATTGGCTTGTATTCTAGTAAATAGGGTATCTCTCCCTGTAAAACTTGTGACAAATTGAATGCGTGTTCGCCCTCCCAAGCTGGTATTTTTGTCTGTGATGTTTTCATTACTTCCCAAAACATCACTGATAACTGCGACCACTTCTCCTTCCAGTTTGGTTGTAGTGGAAAATTGATTCTTTTCCAATTGAGATGCGCGTGCTTCCACTGCATCCAGGCGACCTCGTAATGTTGCAAGTTCTGGGGAAAATTCTACTTGCAGTCTTTGTAATGCGGCTAAATCTTGTTGTGTCAACATATCACTGGTGGCGGTAGCAATTAGTTCATTAACCCGATTCAGACAAGCATTCAAACCAGCCGCGAATTCATATCTAGTTAATGCCCGATTACCGCCATAAGTGCTATTTGGATAACCTGCAATACAACCGTAACGTTCTACCAATGATTGTAATGCTTGAAAAGCCCAATCAGTAGGTTGCACATCGGATAACTGAGAAACTGAGGTAACTTGTGCTGTTAGCTGACCTTTTGTCAGGTTCTCAGCTTCTATCCTTGGATCATTTATTGCTGATGTGTTGAGTGTTTCCCCTGCATACATAGGATGACAAAAGAACAGCATATTAGCACCAATTACTGGGGCAACCAGTAGGTATTTCCATAATTCTTGCATTTACTGCCTCAGACTTATTAATAATTAATTTCACTCACTTAAAACGTTTTTTATAATACCGTCCCTCAAAAGGGGTATTCAAAATATTAACAGTAGTTTAAGAATTTTCCTTACATTACACCTACTTATTGAAGAAACGTAAATATTTATTAGGTTGTTTTCTTATACAAAACAAATGCAGTATTGTATGAGAATGATAGTTATTCTATAATAATAAGCCATATTCATTCTCAATAAAAACTTGACAAAAATAGAGTAGTTCTAGAGAAAATTTTATTTTAGAGACAAAAAACCGTGATTTGGAAGCATTCAGGACTTAAAACAGCCGAAAAAAATAAGTGTATTCTGCTTTTAATGGCTTTACTCATGTTGTCAGCGGCCGCGGGCTGTAACCAATCAAACACAAATAGAACGGAAACTTCAGAACAGACATCTCTAGCGCAAGAAGCAGCATCTATTCCAACAACGCCAGAAAAAACTAAAATTGTGGCCACAATTTTGCCAACGTATTTGTTTACCAAGGCTGTAGCTGGAGAGGCCGCAGATGTATCAATTCTCGTATCGCCAACTACGGATGTGCATGATTACCAATCGACACCCGATGATGTTAAAGCAATTTCTAAAGCGAGTATCCTAGTAAAAAATGGTTTGGGGTTAGAAGAATTTTTGGAGAATACTATCAAAAATGCCGAAAATCCTAACTTAGTTAAAATTGATGCCAGTAAAGGTATTAAAATCTTAGAGCAAATTTCTCCTGTTGATAAAACGTTAGGCGAACATCGACATGATCATGGACATGACCATGCTGACGGAAATCCTCACGTTTGGTTAGATCCAATGTTAGCAAAACAGCAGGTAACAAATATTCTGAATGGATTAATTGCTGCTGATCCTGCCAACAAAGCAACTTACGAGGCAAATGCAACGGCTTATATTCAAGAATTAGACAATTTACATCGAGAATTTCAGGAAAGTTTGCAAAAGACTCCTAATTGTACCTTTATTACCTTTCATGACGCATTTCCATATTTAGCTCAACGCTACAATCTCAAACAAGTTGCCGTGGTGCAAATTCCTGAAGACCAACTTTCGCCATCAGATGTGCAAAAAGCTGTCAAGGCTGTAAAAAAGTATAATGCTCAAGCTTTATTTAGTGAACCAGGGGTAGATAATAAATTATTAACCAGCCTTGCCGAAGATTTGAATTTAACTGTGCGTTACTTGGATTCTATAGAAACTGCTGCCGACGATACAAATCCGCAGTATTACTTTCAAGTCATGAAAACTAACTTACAAACTATCGAGGCTGGCTGTAACTAATTGGATGCTCAAGAAGGGGATAGCTTCTGATGGTTTTTCTTAATGTCATCATCCGTTATTAATTATCCATAATCCAGGACTAATGACATCTCCTATTTTAAAAGTTCAAGGTTTAAATGTCTATCAAGGCAGTTATTTGGCTGTTCGAGATGTTACTTTTGAATTATTGCCAGGAACAGATACAGCTATCGTTGGTCCCAATGGTGCGGGTAAAAGTACTTTGGTGAAAGCAATTTTAGATTTGATTCCTCACAGTGCTGGCAAAATTGAAATTTTTGGTCGCTCAATTAACAAGTTGAGAAATTTGCGCCACCTTTTGGGTTACATGCCACAAAATTTTATTTTTGACCGCAGTTTTCCTATTTCTGTGGCTGAACTGGTAGGACTGGGATGGGTAAATCAAAGTAAAAAGCAAAATTTATTTTTTCTCCATCTGTGGCAACAAGATAAGCGAAAGTCACTAGCAGTAACAGAGGCTTTACGGCGAACAGATGCTTATCATCTCAAGCATCAACCTATTGGCAGTCTTAGCGGCGGTCAGTTGAAGCGTGTATTGCTGGCTTATTGTTTAGTCATGCCTCGCAAACTATTAGTACTAGATGAAGCCTTTGCCGGTGTTGATGTTCAAGGTACAACAGATTTCTATGCTCTGTTAAATGACTTAAAGCGGGAAGAAGGTTGGACAGTGTTGCAGGTTTCCCATGATATTGATATGGTTAGCCGTCATTGCGATGGCGTTCTTTGCCTCAACCAAACTGTTGTTTGCACAGGTCAACCTGAAATTGCCCTTTCACCTCAAAATCTGTTATCAACCTATGGGCCTGGATTCAGTCCCTATGAGCATCATCATGAGCATTTTAAATAATACCGTTTATAACAATTTTGTATAATTGCCATTCCCTCGCTTTTTAAATTATCATTGAGTTTATAATTGTTCATTCTGGTTCATCTAAATGTTCAGTAACAGCCTGATAAAGATGAAAAATATGATTATCGTGGAGGTGATAAAATACATTACGTCCTTGCTTACGGTAACCAACTAATCGCATGGATCGCAGGTTCCGGAGCTGATGAGAAACAGCGGATTCACTCATGTTTAATAATGCGGCTAAATCACTAACGCACAATTCTTGATTAGCCAAAAAAGAAAGAATTCGTAGGCGATTAGCATCTCCTAAAAAGCTAAAAAAATCAGCCATGCGTTGTGCTTTTTCACTACTGAGAACTTGATCTGCTAAGTTTTGCACAATATATATCTAGTAATCTAAATTAAATTATACTCAATATTATGTCCTTTTAAAATAAAAATTATTATAATGGTCTAATTTAAGTTGATAATAATTTGGATGTCAGCAATAAAATAAGGCTAAAAAAATTAAATGTATATATCTTATTGTAGTCATGTATTTATGCTCTGTTTGCCAGATTAACTTGCTAGGGATCACCACTACTTTTGACTTTGTAGATTTGCTACAATTTCCCTTTATGCAGCGAGCAATCGCGGGTGCTGTGTTGATGGGAATCTTGGGGGGGTTACTTGGTAGTTTTGCGACATTGCGCCAGCTATCATTTTTCAGCCATGCTGTTGGTCACGCAGCATTGATCGGCGTGGTCCTAGGTGTTTTATTACAGCTAAATCCAACTTGGATGCTTTTGCCTTTTAGCTTAGTTTTTGGGGTGCTTGTCCTTTACTTCATCGACAAAACTGATTTGGCTAGCGATAGCGTTCTTAGTATAGTGCTATCAGGCGCGTTAGGTATTGGTGTAATTCTGACTAGCTTCGTTTCCGGTTATCGTGGCAACTTAATGAGGGTATTGTTTGGCGATATTCTGGCTATCGGAGCTACAGATTTAATTTTGACAACACTTTTGCTAGTAATCAGTGGCATATTTTTATTTTCAACTATGCAACAGCAAATTTTGTTGACCCTGAACCCCGATGTAGCCCGAGTACAAGGAGTTCCTGTTCAAGTGTATCGCTATGGCTTTGTAATTTTACTTTCTCTGGCTGTGGCGGTGGCAATTACATCTGTAGGTGTGTTGCTAGTAAATGCCTTTTTGGTGATTCCTGCTTCCACAGCCAAGCTCATGAGTCACCACTTTAGCGGATTTTTAATCTTATCAATTATTGTTGGTTCTACCACAAGCCTCACTGGTATTATAGTTTCAGGTCTTTTCAACCTGCCATCAGGCCCCAGTATTGTGCTGGTGCAGTTTTTGTTTTTTGTAGCTGTTTTCTTAGTGGTTAAGTTGAGGTTGAAAGCAGGTTAAACTTTTTTCTTTACCCTATTGCCAAACAATTTTTCTTGTGCTACGATTATTAACCGTGGGTGTAAAACACTCCCAGCCGGGATAGCTCAGTTGGTAGAGCAGAGGACTGAAAATCCTCGTGTCACCAGTTCAAGTCTGGTTCCTGGCATGTTACTAAACCCCTTGAAAGCAATGGTTTCCAGGGGTTTTTGTTTGTAATGGCTGAGTTATTCTCCAAAGAGCCTTGAGTGTTGTAGGGCATACCGGAACCTGGATCTTAGATCCCAACAGGTTAGAGAAATCCTGTATGAGAAAGTTGGGTCGATTAATGAAGAATCCCCACGCCTCTAGGCTAGGGAGTGTCAAGTAGGTAAACCACTACGCCAACGCTTTAACATCAAAGGTAAACGAGTTATGAACAGCTTAAACAGCATTGCCATACCTGTAAAGCTACTAGACTTTTGCAATAAATAGAGAAAAGCTGATGGACTTAACCATAGTCCTTTTTGCTGTAATAAGTAATCAACTAAATCGGTATCAGTAAGAGGTTTTTTTAATTTATCTAGTAATTCCAGACTGGATGGTAAACTATTGGGACAGAAATGGGCTTTATATTTAGCATTAGCCCAGGTTGGTTCTTTTCCTTTGTAAGTTTTCGCTTCAGGATGACCAAATCCAATATTGTATGTCAAGGAATTAGTAGGAATAATATGTACTTTCTGGTGATACAGCGCAGCAACTGTGAATGTAATAACCCAATCTGTTTGTTTATTTTTTTCTAGCCAAAACTGATTGATCATTGTCATTTTGGTCTGGGATGTTGCAGGAATTTGATAAAAATTGCCAAAGGGATTATATTGGGATGATTGAGATAAATTGAGTTCTTGCCAGCGATCACACCAAGTACCGAATCCCCAAGAAAAAACACGGTTAGATACAAGAAAATCTGTATGTATTTGAGTATCGCATCCTGCTGGTAAGGTTGCATAACCACTGACTGAACACACTTGTTTATAGTCGCGATAAGCCTCTAATAGTCGGGATATGCGGTCATAAAAATATTGATTGGGAACAGTATCCTCTTCTAAGTAAACAACAGCATCATGAGCAGAGAAAATCTCTGTCAAACCCAAAATTATATTTTTGTCACATCCTAAATTATGGTCTCTGGCGATGATTTCAACTGGTACTAATTCAGAAAAATCTTCTAATAAGGAAATACACTGTCCAATCAAAAGTTCATCATCTTCCTTCCTTGCACCGTCTACAAAACTAATTATTTTTGGAGGTAACAAAGTTTGTTGACTAATTCCATTTAAAACTTCCTTTAGCAGTTCAGGACGAGTAAAAGCTATGAGAACCATTGGAGGTAATTTATCTGGCAATGGCACATCATCAAGAGAAGTAGGTAATTTTAGATGATTATTCATCTTTCATCAAACTCCTGAACTGTTAAGATTGACTGAGATATTAATTATCTATAATTTCAATCATTTATTGTATATGTTCGCGCAAATCCTTTTGAAAATGCCAATGAATATACAAATATGATAGAGTTTTTACCCCTTGTTGATGAATGTTGGTTTCAATGATATTGATGTTGTTCATAGCATATCCAGTCCATCGCTTGTAATTAACAGTTGTGAATGAAATTGTTCCTAATGACAAAAAAATAAAAGTATTCTTTCTGGTTGTATTAATTTCTTGCTAGACTTGCTAGAATTGACATAATAGCAAAGGGCAACCTGGGAATGCCATCTCAAACCATCCATTCCGAGGCGCGTTCACCTAAATCTAAAGGAATACTCACAGCTTTGCCAAGTCTCGGACGCTCCCGGGTTTCGGTAATAAATATTTGTACTTGTACATCGCCACCCAAGGCATGAAGATAATTAGCAATACTGTCCAGATGTTCTTGGTACTCTGCTTCACTCAAGGGAAAAGAAGCTTGCTCAAGATACTTCCACATGACTTGAAGAAATATCTTTCCCTTTGTGCGCCGGAACTGGACATCGTAAGAATATCCCCACTTGTCAAGCAATAATTTGCGTAATTCTTGTCCTGTCATAGGTTTGCTCAATCAGATTTTACATTTAGTTATGATGTTACGTTCCGTAACTCAAGTATGATAGAGATATAAAGAAATGTAATGCTAACAGAAGAGATGCTCAATATATCTTGCAATAAAGAAATTTAGCATCGTTGTGGGCGTTGGCATTTCCACTGAAACAGGAGTTACTCGACTACTGGTACTCTTGTAAGAATGCTTAACAAAATACACAAAGAGCGCGTAAATTATGGCTCAATTTTCTGAATCAATGGACGTACCAGATATGGGGCGTCGTCAGTTCATGAACCTGCTCACTTTTGGAACTGTAACAGGTGTAGCTCTGGGTGCATTGTATCCTGTAGTTAAGTACTTTGTTCCACCTGCTAGCGGTGGCGCTGGTGGTGGGACAACAGCAAAAGACGAGCTGGGTAACGATGTTGTTGTCAGTAAATTTTTGGCAAGCCACAACGTAGGCGATCGCCCCCTAGTTCAAGGACTCAAGGGCGACCCCACCTATATTGTCGTAGAAAGCAAAGAAGCGATTGCCGATTACGGTATTAATGCTATCTGCACACACTTAGGTTGTGTTGTCCCTTGGAATGTAGCAGAGAACAAGTTTAAGTGTCCTTGTCACGGTTCCCAGTACGATGCAACTGGTAAAGTGGTCAGAGGCCCGGCACCTTTGTCTTTGGCTCTCGCACACGCCAAAACAGAAGATGACAAAATCGTTTTGACTCCTTGGACTGAAACCGACTTCCGTACCAGCGAAAAACCTTGGTGGTCTTAATTGAGTGCTTCGTTCCTAAGACTAATGACCAATGACCAATTAACCAGAGAATCATTGTCCTTATAGAGATGAGAAATGCCTGTACCACAGCGAGTTTAACTCGCACTGCTAGAGTAATTACCAAAACATTGCTCGTAGCCATCGCTACCTTGACATTTTATTTGACTAGCGAGCTAGCTCTACCCCAAAGCGCTGCTGCATACCCCTTTTGGGCGCAACAAACCTATCCTGAAACTCCCCGGGAACCCACTGGTCGGATTGTTTGTGCCAACTGTCACCTAGCAGCCAAACCAGCAGAGGTAGAAGTTCCCCAATCGGTGCTACCTGATACTGTGTTCAAAGCAGTGGTGAAAATTCCCTACGACACCAGCGTGCAACAAGTTGGGGCTGATGGTTCTAAAGTTGGTTTGAACGTCGGTGCTGTACTGATGTTGCCCCAAGGCTTCAAGATTGCACCTGAAGACCGCATTCCTGAAGAACTGAAAGAAGAAGTAGGCGATGTTTACTTCCAACCCTACACAGAAGATCAAGAAAATGTTCTTCTTGTCGGACCTTTACCTGGTGAACAGTATCAAGAAATCGTTTTCCCAGTTCTTTCTCCTAACCCCGCAACCGATAAAAATATTCACTTCGGTAAATATTCAGTTCACCTAGGTGCTAACCGGGGACGTGGACAAGTTTATCCTACTGGAGAAAAAAGCAATAATACCATTTACAATGCTTCCGCCACTGGCACAATCAGCAAGATTACCCAAGAGGAAGATGAATATGGTAGTGTCAAACATCTAGTAAGTATCCAAACAGAATCTGGGGACACTGTGATTGATACGATTCCCCCAGGACCAGAATTGATTGTTTCTGAAGGTCAATCTGTAACTTCTGGTGATGCTTTGACTAATAACCCCAATGTTGGTGGATTTGGTCAAAAAGATACGGAAATCGTATTGCAAAATGCTACAAGAGTTCAAGGAGTGATTGCATTCATTGCTCTTGTGATGTTAGCTCAAGTTATGCTGGTGCTGAAGAAGAAGCAGGTTGAAAAAGTCCAAGCTGCTGAAATGAATTTCTAAATTCCCTACTAATTTTGTAGTTGTCAGGACAGGCAAAATGCCTGTCTTTTTTTTGCACAAATCATTTACCACCGTAAAAAAAGGCAATTTCTTTCTCTTTTAGGGGCGCAAAACCTGCATCTACAAGGGATTGATCAAGTTCCGGTTGAGGAATGTGTTTTGCCCCAATACGAACGATGCGCGATCGCATGGTATTTGATACACCACTACGCTGTCTATTTGCCTCTAGTGCCATGACTTTGTGATACAGTTCCAGCTTGGCTGGGGGGATGGGGGAACCATCAAAATCAACTCCCTGGGCGATGGCTTCGTCGATGGCATCAGCACCCTTGGTTGTGGCATTTTCTGGATTAGTTTCAGCAGACATGATCATTTTTTCTCAAAAACATGAATGTATTTTACCAGTCTTGCTGACAGCAAAAAAAACATCCACTGTATAACTGTTTCTGAGGAAGGGAAATAATTTCCCTTCCTCTCAATTGTCGATTATTTAGATTGTTGCAGGTGGTTAAGGATTTGATCCACCTTCTGTTGCAATTCGCGATTATCCGCCTCCAACTTAGTAATTTTATCCAAAAGTTGTTGACTTTCGGAAATTTCCCCTTAGGCTCGTACTTTGCGAACATCGGGATCAAAACCCATTAATGCTGGCCGTTCTACATAAGTGACACGGTGCAGCACCCTCCAGGTTTTATTTGGTTTGCCGGCTTGGGCTTGACGCAACGCCCGCGCTTCTTCATCATTGCTTTGCAGCCATTCTGGGTCAACTACATAGCTAAAGAAATCGTGGAAGTTTTGGGTGCTACTTTCCAAGTAGAAACTTATAAACCGATGGCGGTCAACTTTTTCTCCTGGTAGAATAGGGCGGTCTTTGTAGTCGGTGATGCCTTTATGTTCCAAACCACTTAGGTCTACATTCAACTCAAAGCCCTTGCTGCGTGCTTCGGTTTTGTTCATGGTTTGGGTGAGATTTACGGTAGCTTGGGCGGTGAGTTCTACATCAACACCCAATACCGAGAATGAACTGTCAACCCCGAACCCAGCATTCATGCCAAAAGACCCACCAATAGTATGCTCTACAGTGTTGGCGAAACTTTGTTGCTCGGTTCGCAGACCACCGTCCGCATCCCAAACATAGGTATTGACAATGTTGCGCTTACCCCCCACGTATTTGAATACTTTCCATGGGTTTTTGCCACTAAGCAAAACTTTCTGTGGCTTGTACTCTTTGCTCTTGGTCGCGGCAGAGGTTGTCCGATCAGCAGCACCCGCAGTATTGGTTTGAAATTGTTGGGCTTTCTGGTCTTGGGCTTCTTTACTCTCCTCATCACTGATTTCGGTGCTAGGTTTGTCTTCTTCCCGTTGTACCCCAATGGTGGTGGGTGCATCGCCACTGTCAATATTACGCTCTAAAGAGGTTTCATCGATTGTACGGACATCAAAGTTAGAAAAGTAAGATTCCCGTCGTTTATCCTCAGCTTCAATCGCGCGTTTGAGGTCATAGGCTTGTTGCAGACGGTAGTAACTGGCAGGATAATGTGAGCCATACTGCGATCGCATTTCTGGGATATGTTTAAATAAGCGATCGCTGGTGGCATTGCTACCGGTCAGCCCATCTAAACTACCATTCACAGTGTAGGCAGGATTGATTAAAAAGGTGATGGTATTTACATCTGGGGGAATGCCGTCAACGGGCTGTACTTGGTAGCCCACCATCTTACCACTACGAGCCAGTCGAGTTACAAACACATCAGATATTGCCGAAACTACTAAGGCATAGCCAATATTTTTGGGAACAAAGCGTGTACCTAAATCCGGGAATTTGGGACTTTCTTCCGGTGTGCCCCGCAGTTCCAGTTTATCGGTCATGCTCAGGGAAAAACTGGAGGTAATGTTACTCTCATTCAAGAACTGGTAGCTAAAGTCAAAGTTAGCTTTATAACCCACCCTGGTACTGGTGTCTACGGAACTTCCCACACCCAGAGGTGCTGTGAGGATAGACATGGTTCCCCCTGAGCCAGCACGCGCAATTTACCGTCGTTGGCTTTTTGATAGGCGGCAATCATCACATCGAAGATTAAACCTGCTGCTTCTGCGTCTTATTTTTCCCAATAACCCCAGTTGTCTACTGGTGTGGGTAAGTCAATTTCAAAGGTATGATCGTCTATTTTTTTGGTGGAGTAAAGACCTTGATAATCCCTGGTTCCTGTGATTTTTACAAGGTCGCCATTGGCTAATTCTCCTGCTTTGCCCTCCGTGGAGATTTTCACCAAATCTTCGGCATTTTCTGGATCAGTTCCCACTGCTAACCCAGTAATCATTCCTTGGGGGGGTGGGGTTTTGTCTGCAAGGGCTTTGATTTCGTCTAGGGTGTTTAAAGGTAACAGTATTTCTCGTTGACGACTAGGAATAATGGTGCATTCCGGGGTTTTGTCAATTTCTGCTAGGGTTCCATTTCCAGCAACGACAAAACTTAATGCTGCTGTGCCTTGATCTGTGGGCACTGCTAACATTAATTTGGTGGAAGTTTTCAACAGCTGTTTTTCCCCAGATTGGGTTTCCTGTTCCTGTTGTAAATCGTATTTAGTCGGTGATAAACCATTGGTGACTTTTACACCATTGATGTCTAAACTACGCTTAATCACTCCAGGAATCTTATCAGGTACTAAGGTACTGTTTGATTCTGCAAAAACAGTATAGTCTTGAACATCAAATAGTCCTTCTTCCGAGGCGCGAATAGTTGTTAATTCCACCTTCTGAGTTTGGCTGTTGTAGGGGAAAATATGCCAGCGATAAACGTCATTTTCAACAGTAGGAACTAAAACCACAGAAAACCAGCCTTGGAGCAGGTTATTGACTAAACATAATTCTGTTGTGGGTTCATAGAAAAAATTACCGTTGGCACCACGGTAGTCTAAGGTGTCAATATTAACTAAACCATTAGACCCCTTGTTCATGTTTTTGGTGGGTGTGTACTTTTGACCACTGCGCTTAAACCGCACTTCTAACTTGGGGTTCAGCTTATTGGTCATGCCATCTAACTAAAAAATACTATGTTGAAATATATTGTTTGTCAGTAGTGATTATACTGACAAGATAATGGTGGTAAATTTAAGTAAAATTACTAGTTGAGTAAAGCTATTTTGTCTTAACTTGAAAATAATCCCAGAATTTATATCCCATAAAAGGAAAGAATTTAGTTGATGGGTTTCGTCTCATATAGCTAACGTTTTTGATGTGTGATGGAACCACCAACAAAGGCTCCTAAAATAGCACCTGTCCATAATCCGGTTATACTACCGTGCCAAGCTGCTCCTGGAGTTACCCAAACATTACACATTACTTTTAAGCCCCAAGATTGATTTTGGCATTTCTGGCTGTGCACCATGGATGTGATTTGTCCACCGATGTAAGCACCAAAAAATCCTGATGTCAAAGCTAAAAATGTGCAAGTTAAAAGTCTATTTTTCTTCATGAGTTTTTCGATTCAGCGAATCTAGCAATGGTGGGTCAGTGTAGCATAACCCACCCCAAAGTTTTTGGGTAATTTAATTTTGGTGTTAGTAGTCAACCTGTATTTCTCATACCTGCGGCAATACCGTTAATAGTTAACAGTGCGCCTCGCAGTAACTCACCTTTGCTGTAACGCGAATGAATTACACCAGAGGTGGCAGTAATATTACGTGACTGGCGCAAGCGTTTGAGTAGGGAAACTTGGATAAATCCTAAAGGTACAATTGTACCATTGCGTAATTGTACTGAACGTTGCAAAACAGGATCACCATCCAAAAGTCGAGTGTGACCAGTGATTTTTAAGACCAAATCCCTGGTGAGATAGAATTCGTTGGCAATTTGCTCAAAAACTTTTTCTAGCCGGGGTTTATCTTCAGGATTCGCCAATTCTTGAACATAGTGATTTGCCATTTGCATATCTACTTTAGCTAGGGTCATTTCTGCCTTGGAAATCACCATTTTGAAGAAAGGCCACTTGAGATAAAAGTAGCGTAGTAATTTCAGGTGTTCTTCTGATTCTTCATTCAAGAATCCTTGTAAAGCTGTGCCGATACCATACCAAGAAGGCAGCAAAAACCGGGTTTGTGTCCAGCTAAATACCCAGGGAATAGCTCGTAAACTGCTTAAATCTTTTTTCCCTGATGGTCGCCGCGCCGGACGAGAACTAATTTGCAATTGGCTAATTTCTTCTATTGGGGTGACTTGGTGGAAAAAGTCGATGAAATCTGGCTGCTCGTAAATTAAATTGCGATAATGTTGACGCGATCGCACAGCTAATTCTTCCATAATTTCATTCCAAGGTTCAATATCATCAAACCCTGTTCGCAACAGACTAGCTTGAATTACAGCTGTGGTAATGGTTTCCAGGTTATACAGAGCTAAGTCCAGCAAGGAGTATTTAGAAGCTAATACTTCCCCTTGTTCAGTAATTTTGATACGCCCGTTAATACTGTGGCCTGGTTGAGCCAAAATCGCCTCGTAAGCCGGGCCGCCCCCCCGTCCTACAGAACCACCACGTCCGTGGAAAATGCGTAAACTTACACCATATTCTTCAGCAATTTTCTGGAGAAATTTTTGAGCTTTGTGAATTTCCCAATTGCTACTTAAAAAACCAGAGTCTTTATTGCTATCAGAATACCCCAGCATCACTTCTTGTAAGTTAGCGGTTAGAGGAGAAGCGGTGGTGGGAATACTGGAGGATGAAGATCCATTTTCTTTGGTGGCTTTGACTGCTTCGTAGCCACCTGCTAACAAAGCGCGATATAACGGTAGTTCAAACAACTGCCGCATGACGCTTTTGGAACGTTGTAAGTCTTCTACTGTCTCAAACAAAGGAACAACTTGAATAGTCCCCACCGCCATTGCAGGGTCAAAAAGTCTAGATTCTTTGGCCAATAGCAAAACTTCTAGGACATCACTAACTTGGCGGCACATACTGATAATGTATGTTTGGCAGATGTTAACACCAAACTCTTGCTGTAGCGATCGCATGACGCGGAAAGTTTCAATCACGTCATTGGTTTTTGCTGAAAATGGTAATTCTGCCGGAATTAGTGGACGGCGAGTTTGCAATTCTCCAGTCAGCCAAGCAACTCGCTGTTCTTCGGATAGTTGGTTATAAGATTGGGGTAGTATTTGCAGATATTCCAGAACCTCATTTAAAGCATCAGAGTGTCTGGTTGATTCTTGGCGGATATCCAACTGAGTTAAGTTAAAGTCAAAAATTTCTACTTGAGAAATGAGGGTTTCTAATTCGCGGCAGCTTAAGCCAGTTTCTGTCAAGTTACGTTCAATTAAGCGCAGTTCTGCTAAAAACTCTGCCCCGGAACGATATATGGGTGCGTCCTCTGGTATGGCTTCTCCACGCAAGCTATTAGTAACACCAAAGCGCACATTGGTTGACTTTTCCTGATTATACAAAGATAAATTGCGATCGCGGGTATTTTCCAACCGTCTAAGCACATAAGCGAGTTTTAATCGATAGGGTTCTTGGCGATAACGCAGGGCTAGCGAGTCGTAAACATCACTTAACTGGGACTGATCCATCTCTAAAGATTCCAGCAAGTCTGGTAAGACATCGCTCCAGTGCATGGATACACTCAATAATTCAATCAGCTGTTTCACTGATTTAATATATCGTTCCAAGACCATTTTGCGCTGATAGCAAGCCGTCTGCCAGGTGATTTCTGGTGTAACTGATGGGTTACCATCACGATCTGAGCCTACCCAGGAGCCAAAGGAGCAAAAGTTTTTATTCGGGGGTTCTAGCCAATTAAATGTTTTACCTAGGGCATATTTTAAGCGCTTATATAGTTGAGGAATGCCATCAAATAAAACTTCTTGGAAGTAGTGTAGAGCATAATCTACTTCATCCAGCACCGTTGGCTTGAATTGGTGGAGTTCATCTGTCCGCCACCATAGGCGTATTTCTTCCAACAATTTTTCTCGCAATTCTGAGGCTTCCCAAGGATATCCTCCCGGGGTGCTTTCAGTGCGGTTTTCCACTAAATCGAGTTTTTGCAGCAGGTTTACCACCTGTCTTTGTTTATCTCGGATGGTATGACGAACTATTTCCGTCGGGTGAGCTGTAAAAACCAAACGCACATCCAGTTGTGAAATTAGGCGTTGAATTTGTTGCGGTGGTACATTTAGCTTGAATAAATGGGGAAACAAGGTAGCAAAAGTACCTTTTTGTTTTCCTGCGGATTTGGTCAACCAGCTTTTTGCTAGTACGTCTATTTCTATTTCTTTATCAAGAATAATGGAATCATCTTCTTTTTGGTTGGAAGAGTAGGTAGCGTTTGAGACAATCTCCTTTTGAATTACAGTTTCTGCTTCTCCTTCAGAATAGCGGGTCAATTGCTGACGTTGTTCATATTCCTGCTCTATGATGTTTATCAGCTGGAAATACAAAGCAAAAGCACGAGCTGCTCGAATTGCCTCGTTGATGTTCAGTTGTTCAATCAACTTAACGGCAGATGCTGCTTGGTCGTTTCTTGCTTGTCCTTCAGGCGAACACAAGTCACGCAATTGCCGCAATAGATCCACCATCGCTTGACCGCATTCTTGTAGGAGTACTGATTCCCACAATTCCTCCACTATTTGAAGACGATGACGCAAAAATAATTCTGACGCAGGGTAAAAATTCGCCGCATGAGACAAACTGTATAAAAGAGAACCCATAATTTCTGCTCTTGTAAAGCTGATTACTGTTTATATCCTTAGTCGTGGCAATTCATTCTCACGGTAAAACCATGAGTGTTTTAGGTTTTAAATATATTTTCTAATTTCTTTCCTTGGTTCTGGGGGTTGTATGCAAAGTGTTGTCATTGGACGCATCTGGGAACGGAAGAATGGGCAGGCGATCGCCTCTAAATAATTCTTCACTGGCTTCCCCCATAGATTCTAGGGCCTTTACTGTGGCTTTTTGTGTGCTAAGTAGCAGTAGTATAGACGCTGTACCTATTTGTAAGAGGAAAGATTGGGGAATGTTAAACAAAGGTAGATTGAATCCGGTGTGATCTGAGAATTTTTCGGTAGTAGGAGTCATTGGTAATTTTGGGTTGGTAGCAAATAAGTAAAACAAAATGCGCGCATTCAAAATCTGTGAGACTTTTAAACCCATATGTCTATCTTGTCTGATTTTGCAAGCCCACAAAGTAACAAAATTATTAAAAAAAACTGCAAAATGTGATAGACCTATGCTTTTAGTTTACAGGTGCAGGCAATACCGTTTCCAGTGGTAGGTACAGGTGTGATGAATCGCATCTCTACAAGAAAGTCCTGAGTTGAGGTTTGACTCACCAAATAATAATGGTAAATGACTAATAACTAATGACTAGACTTAACTGCCGATGAAAACAGTATTACCAGATAGTCAGAAATCACTAGTGCAGTGGGTAAGCCAAGCAACAGGAATCAGTACCTTTGGGGTCAAAGTCCGATTGCGGGGAAATGACCTACACATTCTTTGTGAAGGTTCAAAGCCTCCTCCACGCTGGCGCACTTTGTCTGACTTGCTTCATGCGCTACAAAAAACAGACTTGGATCTTTTAACAAGCAACAAACAACCATCAATATACCAAGTATTTGTGTATGGGCGGAAGAAAGGGGAATATCGACCCCAATGGTGCCATCGGGTTTATTTAAATCAACTAGAGCGGCATCTAGAACAGGTCGAGCAAGCCCTAGAAGATGCGGAAAAATCCCCTCATGTGGGTGGGGTGCTGATTATCTCTAATGAAAGTTTGGCACGTCGGGGAGACCCCAGTGCCATTGCTCGTTATCTCAGCGAAACTCTGAGTTTCTTAGGTGTATCGGTAAAGGTAAAAACCCAGCAACATCAACCAAAAGATGGTAGTCAAGCGGTAGTTAATCGTCTGTGGATCTTTTGTCAGTCTAGCTATAGCCCCGATTCATCACTATTAGCTGAACCAGTAGCGCAGCAATTACGGCATTTAAAACTGGTGGGCTACGAAGATGCAGTAATTGTTGCCCAAGTCAATGGTGAAACAGCATCTGATTGGCGGCTGAGAGTTGATCTACGACCTCCAGAAATGATGCTCAAGGATTGGGCTAGATGGGGAGATGTGCAAGCGATTACTAGGCTGTTAAGGTCGATTTTGTCACCATCAAAGGTTGCCATACAAGTTGCCATGAAAGAATCAACCCTGCATATTTTTTGCACCGTCGCTGTTGACTCCTTAGCAACTCCCCCAGCGCCAGATAAAGACCAATGTCTAAGAATAATTTCACACTTCCTCAAAGACCTAGCCCCCCAAGGTATCTTGACTGCTACTGTTTACGGACAAAAAACTTCAGATCAGCAATCAGATTGGATTGACTCGCTAATTTTACCTGCTACACAGCATCCGGCCCTGGGGCTATTGCCTTTTGACTTAGCTAGAAATGGTGATGAACCAGCAATGATTTTTTTACTAGAACGCTTACTCAATTTCGATTTAGATTGGCGTTTAAAGACGGGTGGTATTCGTGTACTGCTATTACGCAAAGGAGACTTGTTACATATTATGTGTGATGCGCCCATTTGCCCACCGCGCTCGCAAGTAGCTAACAAAGTTGCCCAGTTTGTGCGGGAATTGAAAATACCGGGTATTACAGGGGTGCGCGTCTACGGCCGTAGTGCTGGTAGTAAGGAACCATTTTGGTATCATGGCTTAGATTTGGTACAACGCCAACGTCTAGTTCCAGAAGCTAATCCAGAATTTGCTCCTAGGGCAGAATATGTGACTGAGCTTGTAACCACTAATAGTGAACCTTTTTTACGCAACGATTTAACCTCAGCAGAAGTTCACAATTTTGTTACAGATGTGGCACAAAATAGGAGAACCAACATTATCACTACAGCGAAAAAGTGGCTAATAGAAACCCAGATATTTAGAGAAAATCGTGACTCAGTACCACAAAACCCTGATGAGCAAGGACTAAAGTTAGCCTTGGTTTGGGGCACCTTGGGTTTATTACTGACTCTGCAAACTGATTGGATTTTGAATTATTTAATCACTAGGCCCAAACCCATTTCACCACCAGTAAATAATGTTTTACCTTCATTATCCTCGGCAGAATATCCATTATTGATTTCTGAGGAAGATGAGAGTCAAAGGGCAGCATTTTTTCCTGGCAGATATCCCAAATCCTCTCATAATCAAAATGAGCTATTTAACACTTCTGGATTAACTAAAACTAATGAAGAGGATGGGATTTTAAAAGCAAGTCCACTAAAAGAAAAAGCTAACGTAGCAGCTATTTTATTGGCAGCGCGAACGCAGATACTTAGTTTCAATTCTCGACAATTAAACGAACAACTAGCATTGTATAAACAACGAGTTGCTAGAAACGGTAAAGCAGCAGATGTATTAATTATTGGTTCTTCCCGCGCCTTAAGAGGAATTGACCCTGTTGCACTTTCTCAGGGTTTAGCAAATCAAGGTTATCCCAATATTGATGTATTTAATTTTGGAATTAACGGTGCTACAGCACAAGTTGTGGACTTAATCATTCGTCAAGTACTAGAACCTGGAGAACTACCAAAAGTAGTTATTTGGGCAGATGGTTCCCGTGCTTTTAATAGTAAACGAGAAGATGTCACCTTTGAGGCAATTACTGCATCAGAAGGCTATAAACAGGTATTGCAAAAACCATTAACAGCTACAAATAGAGTTCAATCCGTGGAAAAATCTCACAATTCTGCTGGTCAGTATCCATTAGAAAAACCAAAAATAAACAACTACCAAGCAGCAAATGAGTGGTTAAATCAGGCATTGTCTGGTGTTTATACTAGCTACAAAAATCGTGAAAAAATTAAATATTTTTTCTACAAAAAATTGCTTAATTTACCTTTATTTATGACCGTCAAACATATAGGTTTACAAATAAAAAACAAATCAGAAAAATTAGAAGTTATAAACACAAATTATGCAGTTGATTTCGACGGATTCTTACCTTTATCTATGCGCTTTAATCCTGAAAAATATTATCAAAACCATCCCAAAGTTACAGGGAATTATGACAATGATTATCGAAATTTTCAGTTAGAAGGAGAACAAAATGTCGCTGTAGAAAATCTTCTCAAATTTACCAAATCGCGAAATATTTATTTGGTGTTTGTTAATATGCCTCTGACTTATGATTATTTAGATGCAGTTCGCTCAAAATATGAGCAAGAATTTCATCAACATATGTTATCTCTGACAAGTAATGCCAAATTTATATATAGAGATTTCAGTCAACTGTGGATAAAAAACAATGATTATTTTTCTGACCCTAGTCACCTTAACCGCTTTGGGGCGTACGCAGTATCAAAAAAGTTGGCTAATGACCCAATGATTCATTGGCCCAAGAAATAAAGTGCTGAGTGATATGAATAATGACCAATGATTAATGACTAAAATATGAACCTCATATCAATTTCTTATGCAGTGTTTTTGCTGACTGTACTGGGAATTTACTGGTCTGTAGCTCACCAAAAGTGGCGCATGTGGACGTTACTAATTGCTAGTCTTGTGTTCTATGGGTCTTTGGATATTCATTACATTCCTTTATTATTCTTACTCGTTGGGATTAACTTTCGTCTGGGGGTAGAGATCGGTAACAATGCCACACACGGACAATATGTTGTTGACTACCAACTTTCTAACGAAGAGTTGCAGTTTGCCCAAGCTGACTGGAATCGTCGGCGATTCAAGTTACTGTGGCTGGGTGTAAGTGTAAATGTTTTATTGTTAATCAGCTTTAAATATTTGTCGGCTTTGTTTCAGTATGTTTTAAATGTGCAAGTTAATTCAGCAGATTCTGTCTTTAAATTAATTGCACCTTTGGGGATTTCATTTTTTACTTTTGAGTGTATTGCTTATTTAGTAGATGTCTATCGGGGTGCGCCAGCTACTAAACATTTTCTTAAGTTTGTAACATATAAATTCTTCTTTGCTAAGCTTATTTCTGGACCAATTACTTGTTACCACACTTTAGCATCTCAATTTAACAGACTACAACTTCCCTCTAGTGAGGAAGTGACAGAGGCTTTGTGGCTAATTGCTCACGGCGCAGTTAAAAAAGGAATTTTTGCAGATAACTTGGGAATCTTCGTTGATTTATGTTTTGCCAATTTACAACGGGCGGGTAGCGTTGACTTGTGGTTGGCTACATTTGCCTACGGCTTACAGTTGTATTTCGATTTCAGTGGTTACGTAGACATTGCCCGTGGAACTGCTTTACTTTTTGGGTTAGTTTTACCTGAGAATTTTAACTTTCCCTATTTCAGCACCAGCATTGCTGAATTTTGGAGGCGCTGGCACATGACCTTAGGTGATTGGTTGCGAAACTACGTTTACTTTCCTTTGGGTGGCTCTCGTTATGGTTTGACTCGCACCTGCTGTAACTTATTTCTGGTGATGTTAATTGCTGGTATCTGGCACGGTTCAGCCTGGGGTTTTGTTGTTTGGGGTGTATTTCACGGTTTAGCTTTGGGGTTTCATAGACTTACAGATGCCATGAGCGATCGCTTTGAAAATTTGGCACATTTGTGGAAAAGTCCCCTGGGTATACTTGTAGCTTGGTTTTTAACCCAACTGATGGTTTTTACCTCTTGGATTTGGTTCCGCCTCCCAAATTTACAGGATTCTTCTTGGGTAATTCAGCACCTCTGGGGTCATTCTGCTGATGCACAGTTTGTGCAGAAGGTTTATGTAGAAGCCCTGAATATGAGCCCATATCAACTCATTGGGTTGCTGGGAATCCTAGCTGTACTTATGAGCACAATCTATGTCTTTCATGTCAAGCTCAAGTTGGAGTTTAACTGGCCTGTTAAGCTTGTCTTCGTGCCATTATGCCTGTACGCGGTGTGGATATTAGCTCCTGAAGGTAGCTTGCCATATATTTACTTTGATTTTTAATGTTGACACTCCCCATGGCCAAAAGTCAGAAGATTCTTGGCTCATGGAATCAACTTAGTCAGGTCAGTCATTTACCCTGAAATTATTTGCTTTTGCTATAAGTAAATCTAATGTTTCTATCAAGATTAATAATAAAATTCATAGTTGCTTCAACGTAAATACATGTTAAGTTTATTAGAACAGGCAAGCAAACAAGTAAGTCTGATTCATTAAAAGCAACTATTGCAATCATAAACAAATGACCACAACCTTACAACAGCGCCAAAGCGCCAACGTATGGGATCGCTTCTGCGAGTGGATCACCAGCACCGGCAACCGCATCTACATCGGTTGGTTCGGCGTACTAATGATCCCCACCCTACTAGCCGCCACCACCTGCTTCATC
>NZ_JANQDJ010000087.1:0-88893 GCF_029891685.1 Umezakia ovalisporum Ak1311
GCAATCTTTTCGATGAATTAACAAAAGCACAAAGAGAACTGGAGGAAATTAATGTTACCAGTCTTGTGGAACAAGCAAGATTAATTTTGCAGGATGTAAATAATGTCAGAGCAGAATCCCAGAATATTTTACTAACAACACAAAATTATTTACACCAATCTCAACAAATTCAGCAAGAAAATCTGGCAATATATACCGCTAATGCTACAAGCATTAATGAGGCTATCTCACAAATTGACACATATAATCAAAACATTGAAGCTCAACTATCCCAGAAATTACAAGCTGTAGAAAGTTTTAGCAATCTTTTCGATGAATTAACAAAAGCACAAAGAGAACTGGAGGAAATTAATGTTACCAGTCTTGTGGAACAAGCAAGATTAATTTTGCAGGATGTAAATAATGTCAGAGCAGAATCCCAGAATATTTTACTAACAACAGAAAATTATTTACAGCAATCTCAACAAATTCAGCAAGAAAATCTGGCAATATATGCCGCTATTGACAGATATAATGAAAATATTGACAATGCCACAACTATTTTAACACAACTTGAGTCTATTAAGAGTGAAATAGACAGTATAGGAGGTTTAGAAGAAGTTAGAAACCTACTGCAACAGGTAGATAATACCCGCGCAGATTTAAGGAATTCAAACGCTCAATTGTCATTCTTGCAAAGGGAAATAAGCCAGATCCAATATTTAGAGAACTATTTACAAGATTTTGGCAGGGTTCGTAATCATAAACAACTGAGGCAGTTTTTAACACAGGAGTTAGGATTTATAGGACTGATAGTTTACGTCCTTCACTTACTAACTCCCAACAGAAAAAGATAGATAGTCAAGATAAGGTTTTGGGGGTAATTTCCCTCTGGTTGTCTTCATATACACAAAACAATCACAGGGCTACTACCCCCATGTGTAGTCACTCCAACTCAAAAAAATTACGACTCAGTAGCCAGTTCAGTGTTACCACGTTGACGACGACGGGTGAGACTATTAAACAACATAATCCCGATGGACTTGATCAAATTCCCTTCCAATTCCTCAAACATCTTCATATTCATCCCAAAGGCGGCGTTAGCCTCATCCACAACGCGATGGACTCTAGCATCATCAATGGGTAATTCATCCAAACTTTGGCGGTATTTGGCTTTAAATGCCTTCTCGTCACTAATATCCGTAAACTCATAGAAAGCAGTACCTTGACCATCAGACAAGTTCATCGCTGTGACAGCAATGTTCTTGAGGATTTGACCCCCTGATAAATCACCCAAGTAACGAGTATAAGAATGGGCGATTAATAACTCTGGTTCAGTTTGGGAAATTTCGCGGATGCGTTGCACATAAGCTTCACCTGCTGGTGACAGTTTAATTTGTTCCCGCCAGTTAGCACCAAAATAGTAACTCAAGTCTTGCTCTAAGGTTTGCTTGCGGTGGAGTTGGGGAAAGTTAATTTTACTCACAATGGGGTGCTGACAGTGCTTTTCCATCTCCTCTTCCATGGCCGAGTAGATAAAGTAAAAGTTAGCAACTAGTTTGCGGTAAGAGTTTTTTTCCACTACTCCTTTTAAAAAACATTTGACAAAACCGACATTTTCTGCCATTGTATGGGCTTTTTTAGTACCTACACGTAATTTGCTGGCTAAATTGCTGGTCATAGTAAATTTCTCAACTTAAAAGGTTAACTCGTGAAGTTTCAATTTTATGAATGGCTAACAATACCATCAAAACGTTACATTAAAGCTATTTGATGAGAATTTATATTAAAATTTTTTAAGTGTCCTGAATTCTGCTGTGCTCAAATTCCGAAACAGCCATTAATCACTATGGCGGAAAGATTACAGTAATATATAAATAACTTTACATAAAAATATTAACGACTCAAACAAACTCAGTAAGTTTACTGAAAATGTAGAAGTAAGCTGATTTGTAAAATAAAAACAAGTATATATTACAGATAAACAGTTATCTCGGTTGAGATGGCTAAATTAACCTGCAAAGTAATATTTTCCGTCATGGTGTGAGGAGTTAAAACTGATGGTGACATCTATAAATAGAACCCAAGAGGACATTCGCAGTAGCTCTAAGTCGGAATCTCACAAAACAGGAAAAGGTTTAGATGGCAATTTTGCCCTTAACCATGTGTCACTACCGACCACTGCCTTATTTGGCACTGACGGCATTCGGGGACAAGTAGGAGAATTACTCAATGCCCCATTAGCATTACAAGTAGGTTTTTGGACAGGTGTGGTTTTGAAAAATCACAGTTGTCAAACAGGGCCAGTCATCCTGGGGCAAGATTCCAGAAACTCCAGCGATATGCTAGCAATGGCTTTAAGTGCAGGGTTAACAGCAGCCGGAGTAGAGGTTTGGTATTTGGGATTATGTCCCACTCCCACTGTTGCTCATCTCACCAGCATCAGTGAAGCCATCGGTGGAGTGATGATTTCTGCCAGCCATAACCCACCAGAAGACAACGGGATTAAGATTTTTAACAGCAATGGTGCTAAGTTATCTCCAGCATTACAAACAGAAATTGAGTCAGGACTACGGGGACATACAGTTACCGATAAAGTTAGTAATTGTGGACGGCATTATTCACGCGGGGAACTGGTAAATCAGTATGGCAAAACTTTAAAACAATCCTTAGAGAAAAGAGGGAATCTCCAAGGGCTGAAAATAGTTTTAGACTTAGCCTGGGGTGCTGCGGTTAGTTTAGCACCCCAGGTATTTATAGAAATGGGAGCAGAGGTAATTTGCTTACATAATCAAGCTGATGGCCATCGCATCAACGTCAATTGCGGTTCCACTCACCTAGCAACTTTGCAAGCCACAGTTAAAGAACATGATGCAGACTTAGGCTTTGCCTTTGATGGCGATGCTGACCGTGTTTTAGCTGTAGATCACACTGGTAGGAAAGTAGATGGTGACTACATTCTTTACCTGTGGGGAAGACATCTACAACAACAGCAACAACTCCCAGATCACCTCATTGTTTCTACTGTCATGGCCAATTTAGGCTTTGAAAAAGCTTGGCAAAAACAAGGTGGAAAGTTAATTCGTACCGCCGTAGGTGATCAATATGTACAGGCAGAAATGATCAGAACAGGGGGAATGTTAGGCGGTGAACAATCTGGTCATATTCTTTGCCGCCATTACGCCATTACTGGTGATGGACTGTTAACAGCTTTACACATAGCAGCTTTAGTCAAAGAAGCTGGTGTTCCCCTCAGCGAATTGATAGATCAAAGTTTTCAGACCTATCCCCAACTATTGCGAAATGTCCGAGTTCTGGACCGCGATCGCCGCTTGAATTGGCAAGATTGTCAACCTTTACAACAAGCCATCGCTTTAGCTGAAGCCGCAATGGGTGATGCAGGCAGAATTTTAGTCCGGGCTTCTGGTACAGAACCAGTGATCAGAGTCATGGTAGAAGCTGCTAATACTGAATTGGCTAACCATTGGACAGATGAATTAGTATTCCAAGTCCAGCAACACCTGATAGAGTAACCTTTTAATTAAAATACTTTCTTGATCACTGCTTCTGCATTTGAATGCAGAAGCAGTAAAATTTTAGGCTCAGAAATTTGCTCCTACTTATACAATGACAGTTGATGCACATCACTGTATAAATTAAAAATTATCGTACTTAATTAACCAACACCTTGATTGTAATCAATGCTATATAAACAAAGGTTATAAATATCGAAAATAAAGTCAATATATTTACATTAAAAGAAGCAATTTTTATAAAATCTGACGGACTGGCAATATTCTTAGATATAATTTTAAAAATTTGCCAAAAAATCCACAATAAAATCTTGGCTATATTTACTATAAATAATATATAGACCATGCCAAATTCAGAAATATTCTAGCTGACAAGTCCCAACCTCCCAAACCATTACCATTTGGGTTGCAATTTATATCCTAAAAACAGTAGAAAATCCTCATGATGATTCTACCAAATTAGGACTCAGTATTTTCATGGAAAATTATTAAATCAATTAAAGATGACTTTGGCTTATACAATTTGTCAACTATATAAACTCGGGCGTTGCCATGCCGAAATTAAAGTCAAAATCTCAGAAATCGAAAAAATCAAAAAAGCAGGATACCAAGGAAACTTCTACCCTTAGCCTCAAAGAAAATTTAGCACAAAAACGTAAAACAACTCAAGGGCGTAAAAAATTTACCACCCTACTTACCGCCGCTGGCTTTACCAGTGTTTTGTTTGGTATTCTACTTTTTTTAGTGGGTGGAATTAAAGTAGCAGCTCCTGGCATTTTGGCAATTCTCATCATTTCCTTTTCCTACAAATACCCCCGTTCTGCCTTATATGCTTTTCTGATTTATATGCCATTTGGGGGTACTATTACTTATTACATCAGCAACAGTCCCATTCTCCAACTCGCTAAAGATTCTTTCTATGTTCCCGCTTTGATTGCATGTTGGCAAACTTGCCGTAAGCAAAGGCTACCCTTCATACTACCCAAAGATATTAAAACCCCGCTATTTATTTTGTTGGGTTTTTGCCTTCTAACCCTGATATTTATCAATGGTGGACAACAGCTCAATCCTCCCACCGTGGCACTCATGGAAAAACAATCCAACGAAATGCCCCTCGCTATGGGTCTCTTAGGACTAAAAGTACTTTTAGGCTATATACCCTTAATTACTTGTGCTTACTATTTAATCCGCAATAAAAAAGACTTTCTATTTCTATCCCGCCTACAGGTTGCCATCATACTTATCTGCTGCACCCTGGGAATTATTCAATACATATTACTACTAACCGGAGTATGTGAAGGTACAAGAAACGCCTCAGGGATAGATTTATTTAAAGCAACACTAGACGCTCGGTGTTATTTTGGTGGTTCTCTACTCTATAGCCCTAACCAAGGAGTAATTCGCCTACCAGGAACCTTTGTAGCCCCTTGGCAATGGGCATGGTTTTTAATTTCTAGCACATTTTTTGCCTTTGCCACAGGTTTCACTGACCCGGCAATTATTTGGCGGCTACTCAGTTTAGGTTCCTTGGCAACAGTTTTTATCAATGCAGTCATCTCTGGACAGAGAATTGCGTTAGGGTTAGTACCCCTGTGCTTCGTAATTTTGCTAATAGTTACCGGTCAAATTCGTAATTTTAAACGCTTTATTCCTATGGGACTAGGACTAGTCTTAATTCTGGGAATTGCTATGGTAGCTAACCCGGAAATTGTGGAAGAACGGACAAATAGTTTTATAGGTCGCGTCGAAGCTGCGCCACCTCAAGAGTTTGTCCTTCAGCAGTTTGAAGAAAATTTAAGAAATGTAGCTAGCCCCATTGGTAGTGGTTTAGGTAGAGCCACTAACTCCGCTAGAGCATTGGGTAGAACCAAGCTCGTAGAAACATACTACCCCAAAGTCATATGGGAAATAGGCATTGTCGGGGTACTAGGATTTCTAGCTTTAGTAACAACCTTGACAATAAGTGCTTTTAAAGCATATCGTGCCATAAAAGACCCTAGTTTACGCATTTATGCTGCTAGTTTATGGCTTTTTATACTTCTTATTAGTTATAACACATACTATTATCCTTTAGATGTTGATCCAGTGGCTGTATACTACTGGTTTTGTGCAGGAGTACTGTTTAAATTGCCAGTATTGGATCAAGAAAAACACGTTTCTGAGCCAGTTGCAACCACAAAGAAGAAATCTGCGACTATCAAAGGACAAAACTTTAATTGGTTTTACTCCCATCGCCGACACAATAAAACCCGAAATAAAAATTTCAGCAGACAATTTCATAATCAAACAGCAAGTTGATTTAAATCCCAAAACAGATGAATAATTTGCCTTTGATTTCAGTAATCATCCCCACCTATAGAAGAGAAGAAATGCTGCGGGATAGTATTGTCGATATTTTAAATCAGGACTATCCCTACTTTGAGGTTTTGGTAGTAGACCAATCTCCAACCCACCAACCAGAAATACAAGCTTACCTAGAAGAAATTTCAGCAGCAGGTAAAATTCAATGGTTTCGCCTCCACTGGGCGAGCTTACCAGGGGCCCGTAACTATGGAGTACGACGAGCCCAAGGTAAAATTATTTTATTTATTGATGATGATGTCAAAATCACCTCGCAATTTTTGGCAGCCCATGCTAAAAACTATATGCAAAATCCAGAGGTAGGGGCTGTAGCTGGGCGAGTATTCGACAGAGGTAAATTAAGTGATTCCAATGGGGAGTTGCAAATTGAATATTTACCTCCCCAAGCAATGAACCCCGCAATTGCTTGGTATCACCTTGATTTAGTACACACTATCAAACCCCAGCAAGTACTAACAGCTAGGGGTTGCAATATGTCTTTCCGCCGGGAAATTTTCACTCAACACAAATTGAACTTTGACGAGAGGTTTCGCGGTAGCGCAGTGCGAGAAGAATCAGACTTTTGTTTGCGACTCCGTAAAACAGGATACAAAATCTGGTATGACCCAGACGCTTATTTAATACATTTAGGCCAAGAAACCGGGGGTTGTCATGATATTAGTATGCGATCGCCGAAGTATCAACTCACCTTCTACCACAATCATTTCCTAATGGGGCTAAAAAACCTCAATGCCATTCAATCTATACGTCTATTTGCTGCTTTATTTAACTGTCACGTGCTAGGAAACCCGCCCTGTAACAAAAGTCGTTCCCCCATCAAAATTGCAACTCGCGCTGTTTTCTACACTTTGGGTTTTCTCAAAGCCTTGGGTACTGTCATTCAATCAATATGGAATAATGGTCAAACTTATAGTCGCCTAGATCAACAATTTTAGTGACTCGCCATTAGGTAGAACAATTTGATTTTACATCTGACTATTAATAAATACCCAGAAAATATGAAAATTTTAGTTGCCAGTCACTCCTATATTGTAGACCTTAACTGTGAAAAATTACGCGCTCTAGCACATTTAAAACCAGGCATTGAAGTAACAGTTGTCGTCCCCAAAACCTGGAAACCTGGTGGTGTACAAAACAAAATTATTACCACTCAATATCGTAATGAAGGCAACTTTAAAATTGTCCCCATCTCCAATTTTAGTCAAAATCATCAAGGTCTTCTTACCTTTGGCATTGACTTAATTTCTTTATTAAGAGAATTTCGACCCCAAATTATACAGGTGGAACAAGGATCTAAAGCATTAGCATATACTCAAATGATTGTGCTCAATCAGCTATTAAAACTCAAGGCAAAAAATATATTTTTTACATGGTGGAATTTGCCCTACGAACTCAAATTTCCTGTTACTTTTTTAGAAAAATACAATCTTAACCATAGTGACGGCATCATTACTGGTAATCAAGACGGTGCAAAAGTTATTAGACAACGAGGATATCAAGGACCAATTCAAGTAATGCCACAACTAGGTATTAATCAAAGCCTATTTACTCCCCAAACACAACCAGAATTGGCAAGTCAGTTAGGCATTACATCTGAGGATTTTGTAGTGGGATTTGTCGGGCGGTTTGTTCCAGAGAAAGGTTTATTAACACTTTTGCAAGCTTTATTAGCCATACCAAATAAACCTTGGAAATTATTACTACTGGGCCGGGGATATCTCCAAGCAGAATTAATTAAAATTAGCACAGAAAATAATCTTAAAGACCGAGTAATTATTACAGAAAGTGTTCCTCATAATCAAGTAGCCAATTATATCAACTTAATGAACACCTTAATTTTACCTTCAGAAACCACCTATAAATTTAAAACCTTAACTACTGTTGGCTGGAAAGAACAATTTGGTCATGTATTGATTGAGGCTATGGCTTGCAAAGTTCCCGTCATTGGTTCCGATTCCGGAGAAATTCCCCACGTAATTGGTGATGCTGGTTTAGTATTTCCTGAAGGTAATATTGCAGCTTTAGCTAATTGCTTAGTTCAATTAATAGAAAAACCAGATATGGCTAAAAGCATTGGTCAAAAAGGTCATCAAAAAGCAATGCATAAATATACAAATCAGGCTTTAGCACAGCAGCAATTCGCCTTTTATCAAGAACTAGTTAATAGTTAATCAAATAAATATTTAATTTGGGTGCTGTCTAAACAAGAACATAAAATCATGAAAATTTTACAAATTATCCCGTCAATCTCTTTGATTTATGGCGGACCCAGCCAAATGGTCATCAACCTGGCTTCTACCTTAGCAAAAGAGCAACTAGAAATAACCATTCTGACAACTGATAGTAATGGTGATACTGGACAACAACCTCTCCATGTTCCTTTAAATCATCCAGTGCAACAAGATGGTTATCAAATTATTTATTTTCGTTGCAGCCCATTTCGTCGCTATAAATTTTCCCTTAATTTACTCAAATGGCTCAAAATTCACGCTTGTGAGTTTGACCTAGCACATATTCATGCTTTATTTTCTCCTGTAAGTACTGCTGCAGCGAGAGTATGTCGTCAGCAAAAACTACCTTACATTTTGCGTCCTTTGGGCACCCTTGACCCGGCCGATTTACGCAAAAAAAAGCAATTAAAACAGCTTTATGTTCAACTGATGGAACGTCGTAACATAGCTGGTGCAGCAGCAATTCATTTTACTAGCAATCAAGAAGCCAAAATATCAGAACGCTTTGGCGTAGCAACGCGAGATTTGGTGATTCCTTTAGGTGTGATTCCCCCTAAACCAATTCCAGATGCAGGGAATATAGTACGCAATCAATTCAAAATACCGCCAGATTTTCCTTTAGTCCTGTTTATGTCCCGAATTGACCAAAAAAAAGGTTTAAATTTGTTGCTTCCAGCCCTAGAAAAGCTTTTAGCTTCTCAGTTTAACTTTCACTTTGTTTTAGCTGGAACAAACTCTCAAGACCCAGATTATGAGCAAAAGATTAAATCTCACATTGCCAATTCACCACTGCGATCGCACACTACCATTACGGGCTTTGTTAGTGGTGAGTTAAAAGCTAGTTTACTACAAGCTGCTGATTTATTTGTTTTACCCTCTTACTATGAAAACTTTGGCATTGCCGTAGCCGAAGCAATGGTAGCAGGTATACCTGTAGTTATTTCAGACCATGTGCATATTTGGCAACAAGTGCATGACAGCAAATCAGGCTGGATAGGTAAAACAGAAGTGGAAACTTTTGTCGAGTTAATCAAAGAAGCTTTGCAAAATCCTCAACAACGTCAGCAACGGGGCTTAAATGCCCAACAATATGCTTTACAACATTTCAGTTGGAGCGCCATCGCTCGTCAAACGATCCAAGCCTACCAACAAATTATCACAAAATAAGCAATTTTTTGTCATTTTTCTGGATTGAATAGACAAAGGTTACACAAGAGTTTGTCCTAGAGAGAATAATTAATTCACATAATTCACAGATGAGAAGACAATAAGATTATTAACTTTTGATGAAGTTGTTTTTTTCTATGCGCCAAAAATTAAAAATTTATTACAAACTGCTAAACACCGATGGGGAAACCGTGTTTTATGTCATGATGGCAATGTAAAATACATAAGCCTTTCTAAACTACAGGGAACCTCTTATGGCTCTTCATCTTGGTGATATAGTACCCAACTTTACACAAGCTTCTACACACGGCGATATCAACTTTTACGAATGGGCGGGTGACAGCTGGGTAGTGCTGTTTTCTCACCCTGCTGACTTTACGCCTGTTTGCACCACAGAATTAGGCACAGTGGCCAAACTAAAGCCAGAATTTGACAAGCGCAATGTCAAAGCAATCGCACTTAGCGTTGATGATGTTGAATCTCATACAGGATGGGTAGGAGATATCGAAGAAACTCAAAACACCACCCTCAACTACCCCATTCTTGCTGATGCAGACAAGAAGGTTTCTGAGCTTTATGATATGATTCACCCCAACGCAGCTGCAAACATCACAGTGCGCTCCGTATTCGTTATCGACCCCAGCAAAAAACTGCGTCTTACCTTAACCTATCCTCCCAGCACAGGACGGAACTTTGAGGAACTATTGCGAGTAATTGACTCACTGCAATTAACTGATAACTACAGCGTAGCAACCCCAGTTGACTGGAAAGATGGAGACGACTGCTTGATTGTTCCATCATTGAAAGATCCCGAAGTTCTCAAAGAGAAATTCCCCAAAGGTTACACAGAAATCAAACCTTACTTGCGAGTGACCCCTCAGCCTAACAGGTAACTTTGATTGATACCAATATTTAGTACATTACTGGCATATTCCTGGTAGACTGGCAAGGTTAAAATAGTGCAACAGACAAAACTCTTGTGGCATGGGCATTCTGTCCATAAAAAGCATCTTCCCTATTCCACAGGAAAATTATAATGTAACATTTTAGTCTTGCCAGTCCAGTACTGTGGTTGACCCACCTTTTCGTATAACCTCTCGTTGACTACCACAGCAGAAGTACATTAGGTTAAGGAAAAAACCTAACCATAAAAATATATATATTTCATTACAACTATTGATGCAGGCATAATATTAGCCAAAGGGTAACCCACTATTGAAGTTCTTATATTTACTTGAAAACCTTTCACCGCAAACAATCGAGCCATTTAGGTAGAAGAACCAGAATGATATCACCGTCAGGTGACCATAATTTCACAATAAAATCCCCGAAAGGCACGGAAGCCACTTCGCTTCAGGTAGTGGAGGAAGTCCCGGGGAGGGGATTTATTCCCTCCCCATAACTAATGGTTTCAAGATTAAAGCACACTGTATTGATATTGGTGGAATCTCCAGGGGCTGTTTAAGTCAGCCTCAGAAAGTTCCTTTATGGACTCTTCGGAAATCCTCGGTTTAGAAAACCGAGGAAGCTTAATTATATGAGAATCCATGTGGTGTATTAGCATTTTGGTGGCAGAATCCGTCAATATTACCACCCCTATAGTCCAAAATTTTCATAGACCAGAACTCAGGAAAATCAAAATGGATATCAAAAATGGATTTGTCGGTAGCATTGGTAACACACCACTAATTCGCTTAAACAGCTTTAGTCAAGAAACAGGTTGCGAAATCCTTGGTAAAGCAGAATTTCTAAATCCTGGTGGTTCCGTCAAAGACCGCGCTGCACTTTATATTATTGAAGATGCAGAAAAAAAAGGTCTACTCAAACCCGGTGGTACCGTAGTTGAAGGAACAGCTGGGAACACAGGCATTGGTTTAGCACATATTTGCAACGCCAAAGGCTATAAATGCCTAATTATCATTCCCAATACCCAATCCCAAGAAAAAATTGACGCCCTAACAACCCTAGGTGCAGAAGTACGTCCCGTTCCGGCTGTCCCCTATAAAGACCCCAATAACTACGTCAAACTATCTGGCAGAATAGCCGCTGAGTTAGATAATGCTATTTGGGCAAATCAATTTGATAATTTAGCCAACCGCCTTGCCCACTACGAAACCACGGGTCCGGAAATTTGGACACAAACAAACGGTAAAATTGATGCTTGGACAGCTGCAACTGGTACTGGTGGCACTTTTGCAGGTGTATCTTTATATCTCAAATCACAAAATCCGGCTGTTAAATGCGTAATTGCCGACCCTATGGGTAGTGGATTGTATAGCTATGTCAAAACCAGTGAAATCAAAATAGAAGGCAATTCTATCACCGAAGGCATTGGTAATAGCCGCATCACTGCCAACATGGAAGGCGCACCAATTGACGACGCTATCCAAATAGATGACACAGAAGCTTTGCGGATAGTTTATCAACTTTTGCGGAAAGATGGGCTATTAATGGGTGGTTCTACAGGTATTAATGTTGCTGCTGCTGTGGCTCTAGCAAAGCAAATGGGGCCAGGACATACCATTGTTACCATTTTATGTGATAACGGTTCCCGCTATCAGTCACGCATCTTTAACCGCCAATGGTTAGCCTCCAAAGGATTAGTTATTAGTGATTAGTCACTAATCATGGGGTATGGGTACTATCCCATCTCCCTGATCCACTTAATTCCCAATTGCCTTATACAAATGTCAAAAATAACTCAACTATCCAACTCTCCCAACCCAAACCCAAACTCTGCTACAAGGTGTGTGCGGGTCTGCCAAAGTCGCACCTGTAAAAAGCAAGGTGCAGCGAAAGTATTAGCGGCCTTTACAGCTTTGCCAGTTCCTGATGTGATAGTAACCGCTAGCGGCTGTTTAGGACAATGTGGTAACGGGCCAATGGTACTAATTCTACCCGATATGGTTTGGTATAGCGGCGTTATACCCAATGAAGTACTTCTATTGGTAGAACAACATTTGTTGGGTGGCCAAAAGGTGAAACGAATGCTCTATCATCGGTTTCATCCCCAGGGATAAACAAATAAAAATGTAAAATACCACTCAATTGCTGACCGAAGCGAGGGATCTATGAATATTCACCAGCTACGTCAATCTGTAAAAACTAAGTGGCTGAGGTACTACAAACAAAATCGTTCTTGGCTAGTCAAAATCAGGGTTTGGGGTACTTACAATGGTCTGCGCCGTCCTTCATCTGGGTTTATTTTGGCTACTTTGTCAGTTTTAGAGCCACAGTTTGATCAGCTTATCTCTTTTGTCCTGGATCTAAATGACAATCCCGATGAAATAGTCTCAGCTTTAGGTCTTAACTTTAATCCTGATCAAGAGTTAACTTTAACACAGTCTGAATATTCTACAACCACAACCGACGTTGAAAGCCAATCTTTGCACGAACAGTCTACACAAAGCAAAACTCCACCCTTAGTTGCAGTTGCTTCTCAGATTTCTGACGCTAAAACACTACACTGTGAAAAACTTTATACTGAACTACCACACTCAAATAAAACTCTGTCATCATCTCCAAAAAAATCTGGGAGCATTGACAAGCATAACCTAATACCCTTGCTTCCAGTAACCACTCACATTCCCCCATGTTCTTATCCTAAAACATTCACTTTTCATGCATCAGAGTCACATCAACCCCTGTTTCCACATACAAGAAATTCTAAGAATATTCCCAGACAAAAAGTTCCTTCTTCGGTTGCACTAGCTACTCAGGTTGCCTCTCGGCCTTCTACAAAAATGTCACACTCCCCCAAACCACCCTCCGCTTTACCACCTCAGCACGAACCATCGCCCCTGGCAAATACTATTAACATGAGGAAAGCGAAAAATATCCCAGCCCCAAAACCCAGGGATTGGCGGTTTTATCATCTACCCATCAAGTTTTGGTCACTTTTGCTGCAAACAAATTGTTTAACTGGTATTTTATTTTTATGCCAGTGCCTTAAATCACCATTTCCAGGCAATGACAACATTGGTAAAATTTCCCCACAAGGAAAGGACTCTTACCGTCAACTGCAACCCTTAACCACTAAAAATGGCTCCAGTTTAGCTTCTTGGGTAGATGAGTTTTGTCAGGGTAGGGAATACGACCCAGAAACTAATTCCCTTTAAGTTTCAAAAATAACAACCCCTAGTGTATCACAGTTAAGGTAAATGCTTCTTTGGCTCTACATCTGATCAATCAGTGAAGCAATAGGTAGCGCCACTACGACACAGCCTCCTTTTTTCAAACAACTTTTCCATTTCCTCACCCTATGAAAAGAACCAGAAAGTCTTTGCTGCTAGCCTTGGGATGGGTATTGCTTTCATTAGCCACGACGCTTTTAGTTATCTTGATGCAATTAATAACAACTGTCACCGCACAACAAACTCCTGGGTCTATTATTGTTGAGAGTACCAGTACACCCCCACAAGGCTCCGCTGATGAAGGTGAATCGCAACACTCACAGTCCTCAAGACTCAGTCCAGAGGAAATTGCTCGTCAGCAAACACTCATCAAAGCAGATCAGCTTTTTCTCACCGGAAAAATCTCTGAAGCAGAAAAACTATATCGAGAGGTCAAAGAACCCTTTACTGCAAAACTCACAAACCAAGAACCCAAAGCAGCCATACTAGACCCAGAGCAACTTTCTCCAGCAGGTAAAGTATATTGGCGAGAATCTACGGCAGGAATTGCTCATAATCTGCAAACTAGAACTTTAGTACCTCTGCAATTATTGGTTGAACAGTATCCAGAATTTATCCCCAGTCATATTCGATTTGCAGAAATTTTAAAACAATACAATCGTGGCAAAGAAGCATTAGATATACTAGAACGTGCAGTTGCCCTTTATCCCAATGAATCAACATTAATTCAAGCGAAAGTAACCGCACTAGCTGAAGCTCAAAAATGGATGGAAGCATCTTTAATAGCACGTCAATTTGCGCTTCTCAATCCCAATCATCCCCAAGCATCTGAATTCCAAAATTTAGCTGACAAAAATCTTAACCAATTCAAATCTCATATTAGATCAGAGATTCGAGGTAATGCCATCGCTAATATAATCACCGGTGCATTAGGTTATGCCGTTACTGGCAATCTTTTCGGACCCTTTTCTGCCATTGACTCTACTATTATGCTCCTCAAAGGTGAAAAAATTATCGGGGAGTCTGTAGCAGCACAAGCAAAAAAACAGTTGGATTTAATTAAAGATGAAACTGTTACAGCCTATGTTAATGAAATTGGGCAAAAATTGGTTAAAGTCGCAGGAAGAAATGATTTTGAATACGAATTTTTTGTAATTCCTAAAGAAGACTTGAACGCCTTTGCACTGCCTGGGGGTAAAATTTTCATTAATGCTGGGGCCATCGCTAAAACGAATTCAGAAGCAGAATTAGCTGGCTTACTAGGTCATGAATTGTCTCATACTGTCTTATCTCATGGCTTTCAACTAGCTACCCAAGGAAATCTCATTGCTAATGTTACCCAGTACTTACCTTTTGGCGGTACTATCGGTCAACTGTTTGCACTGACTTACAGCCGGGATATGGAACGTCAAGCAGATAATTTGGGGACCCGTTTGATTGTTGCTGGGGGCTATGCTGCTGATGGCTTACGTAATTTGATGGTGACATTAGAAAAAGAGCAGAAAAATTTTATTCCCCTTTGGTTATCATCCCACCCAGGCGGTAGTGAGCGAGTTAGTTATTTAGAAAATTTAATTTCCCGTGCTAAGTATAACCGCTACGCCTATGAAGGAGTTGAACGACATATCGCAGTACAAGCCCGCTTGAAGCAGATACTTAAGGAAAAGAAAGAACAAGAACAAAAAAAATATCCTTCTCAATGAATCAAAAATATAAAATTATCCGTCACTTAAGTTATAAGCACCCTACGATAAGTACACTGGGTAATAATTTATGTTTTTACGACCTTTAAAGTTTGTATTTTTGAGCAGTTTTGGCTTATCTTTTATCCTGGGTAATTCTGTGGTACTTGCTCAACTTGTTGTCCCCACTATACCTTCAGACAGTACATCAACTCCCACAGGCACAACTACAAGTACACCAACTGTAACGAGTGGTAATCGGTTTAGCTGTCAATTTTACAATGGACAGCACACGGTTATGTATCAGCCACAAAATATCCCAGGGCAATTCTTTCCCTGGGCCGCGCCGGCGGCTTTGGGTGGTGGTTGGAGTCCACAAAAACGCTGTCAAGCAATTGCCAGCCGCTTGGAATCATATCGCCCGGATGGTTTAGATGAATTGCAAATTGCTGTAGAAAATAATGAGAATATTATTTGTGTGACCACACAGACTAACTCATTTTGTCGCATTGTGTTAACAATACCTCGGGGGAAAGATCCCTATTTGGTACGTAATAGTGTTTTCCAAAACTTAATTAGTGCGGATAATGGAGAAAAAACTATTGCTGTTAATACTTATCGCCATCGCAATACCACAGGAGTAAGTGAGTTATATAATTTAGGTCGCACCCTTTTTGGTGGTGGTAAAAATCGAGTTGCTGCCTCTAAAGGGGCTATTAATTTAAAACCTTACCTCGCCCCTCAAGATGGTGGTACTTTGGGAAATACCAATACAAATACTAATCAGTCAGCACCTCAAACCCCTACACGCCTCAATCCTGGCAATTTCCGTTGATATTAGCACATTGCAGACTTAGACCATATTCATAACCTAGGCATCTGACACAAGGAATGTAGAGATGTTCTAGGGAATGTCTCTGCAACTTGCTTAAATAGGTTAAAACGGCAAGGGCAATACTTTAATTTGTATGATGAACAATAAAATAATCAGGATATAGATCCCTAGTATGGTAATTACTTTTTTTAAATTCAGCTACTTAAAGCCTGAATTAACGCCTTACCTTTGAGAAACGCCTCCTCAAATTCAGCTTCAGGATCAGATAAAGCTACAATACCTCCCCCAATACCAATAGAAGTACCATTGGGAGTCAAAACCGCAGTCCGAATTACTATATTCAAGTCTGCTGCTCCATTGAGTGCTAAAAAGCCTATAGTACCTGAATAAACTCCACGCGCTTCTTGCTCTAGTTCGTCAATGATTTTCATGGTTCTAATTTTCGGCGCACCAGTCATAGAACCACCAGGAAATGCTTTTTTGATGCAGTCAGTAGCTTGCATATCTGAGCGCAAATGACCCCGAATCGTACTGACAAGCTGATGCACTGTAGCATAAGTTTCCACTGCCATCAATTTTGTAACTTCGATACTGCCTACCTCACAGACTAAACCTAAATCGTTGCGTAACAAATCCACAATCATTAAGTTTTCTGCTCTGTCTTTTTCGCTGTTACGCAATTGCTCACAAAGTATTTTATCTTCTGCAGCAGTCTGTCCACGTTCGCAAGTACCTTTGATTGGCTTAGTTTCTACCCAGCCCGTGGGGTCAATTCGCAAAAATCTTTCTGGGGATGAACAAGCAATGGCAAATTCAGCAAAACAAAGAAATGCTGAATATGGGGCTGGATTAATTCGCCGTAAGGTGCGGTAATACTCCAGTGGGTCAGGAGTGATATCTGTATAAACTTTATTGGTTAAACAAATTTGGTAACTCTCTCCTTGTTTGATTTGATTGAGGCACTTGTGAATATTATCCATATAAGTCTGGCGACAATGGCTGAGGCGAAAAACTAAGGGTTCCTTCCTACCTATGGACAGAATCGGTGGTACAGGTTTTAGTGTGCGTAGTTGTTTTTCTGTTGACTCAAACCAAGCATCTGCCTGTGTGCTTTGATACTTTTGAATCAAACATACTAAATATATAGTTTGTTCTTGGTGGTCAAATACAATAATTTGGTCAGCTAAGACAAACATAGCATCAGGAAGCAAAGCAGGATGCACTAGTTCAGATCCACATTCTGCTTTAATCTCATAACCGAAGTAGCCGATAAATCCACAATTAAAGTCAAAAGGTAGTTGTTCAGAGTTACACTGTCGGTAATTAATTTCTCGTTTTAGATAGTCAAAAATACTACCTCTACACTGAGTAACTTTGCCTGACTGAGTGATGGTTATTTGTTGAGTTTGGGTGCGGTACTCCACCAATAAACTATTTAAACCACCACTTCCTCCCATAAAAGAAAACCGAGAAAGACCAGGACTCACTAAGCTGCTATCAAGCCAAAAGGCGTTGGTATCTTTGCCAAATAAATGCACAAACACTTGTTCTGCATCAAGATACATATCTAGTTTTTTACTGCAAACTTGGTATTGGGAATGAGAACATGGGGTGCTAGAAGAGAATAGTCTAGAATCTTCGGGAAGAAAAAAATCCTGTTTCTCGGTTTTGAGTGTTGATTTTTCCTCGGTAAATTGTTCTGTGATGTCTCGAAAATTTTCTAAAAGTTTCCACCCGTATTCAGTAGAAATTGATTCGGGATGAAATTGTACTCCCCAAAATGGTAAATCTCGATGACGCAGCGCCATGATTAGCCCTTGTTCAGTCCAAGCTACTTTTTCTAGACAACTGGGTAAATTTTCTGCAACTATTAAGGAGTGGTAGCGGACAACAGAAAAACCTTGAGGAATACCCTGAAATAGCTGAGAGCGATTGTGATATATTTTGCTTAATCGTCCGTGCATAATTTCCGGCGCATAAATCACAGTTCCGCCATAGACATGGGCTAGTCCCTGATGACCAAGACAAACGCCAAGTAGGGGTACATTTATATTTTGAATTACTTCTCGGCAAATACCAAAGTCTTTAACTTTTTCCGGGCGACCCGGTCCGGGAGAAATCACCACGTTGTCGAATATGAGTTCACTTAATTCGTCCCAATCAATTTGATCATTGCGAATCACAAAGGGAAGCTCTCCGTTGATTTGCGCGAGCATTTGATAAAGGTTAAATGTATAGGAATCGTAGTTATCAATGATCAGGGTTCGCACTTCACGCTTCCTCTGTTTGTCTCTGAGCAAAATTTAGTGAAAAATAAATTTTCTGTCTCATAGCCACACATCCCCGACTGTTTTGAAAAGTCCGGGATATGCTGATTGCTTTTTCGAGTTTTGCATACATTACTAGAAAATCATCGGCGTAGCGGATAATCCTTAAGGATGCTACTGGGTTATTCCCTTTACTGGTTATTTCCCCATATTTTATACGGGATTTATTATCTCATTTTCCATTCCATGTAATGCAATATTGGCTAACAGTGGGGAAATTACCCCACCCTGTAGCCTTCCTGCATCACTTTCTTGCAAAACTCCCTTGGCGATAACCCGACCTTTTAGCCATGTCTTGATTAATCTTCGTTTTGTAGATTCTCTTTTGTAGCTTGTAGACAACCTTTTGGATTTTCTTCTAGATGTCTCCCCATTCATACCTATGCAAACCATGGCGCATAACTTGTTATCTCCACGGCGGTGAGAATTTAAATCACACAGTAAACAAGTTAGCCAAATTCAAGTTAGATAAACTTGAAATTATGGCTGATTCCCACCTGCGGACATTGGCTTTCAATTTCGTAGGAATCGAGCAAGCCTATTTTTGCGGTTATGGAATCAATGGCTCGCACGAAAGGAATGTCGTCTGGGTCTGGTTCCTGCTCTGGTAGTGGGGAATAAGTACTCCCCTCAAAGCTTTGGGGCAAAGGTGTAGGTGTGTAGTTTGTCTGCTCAGGAGCAACATCAACACCAGTGGTAACAGGAGCCGTTACTGGAGGAAATTCAACTTCCTGCTGTGAAGATGAAAATACTGGTGATGATGGTTTTGGTGGTGTGGAGGTCACTGATGGAGTTATTGTGATTGGTGATGGGCTGGAACTACTTCCTAGTGATTGAATTTGTTGTACTGTTAGTTCGGCACGTTTTTCTTTAAATCCCTCTTGACGCTCAACAGTGTGCATTCCTAAGCGACCTGCCAAAATAACACGATCGCCTTGGTGATAGTTTTGCTGAATTTCTGTGGCCACATTTCCCAAACCGACCACTTTTAAAGTCACCAACTGCTCTTCTGTGCGCTGAGGATTAGGAAACTGTACCAGCATTTCTGTAATTGCTAAGTTATCGGCTGTATAACGTAATTGCGGTTCTTGAATGATTTCCGCCATTAAAACGCAGCTATTCATGAAGTCCTCCTCATGGCAAAGGTTAATGAGAAACAAATAGATTTTTGATTACGGAAATATACATAATTAAGTTATGAGCTTAAAGTTTTAGCTTGAGTCTTTTTTAGCATAAAAGCCAAGCGATCGCTTTGAATAGTATTCAAGATACTATCCGCCACCTTCGCCTGACTAAAACGAGCATTGGATTCTGCATGATTAGTACAATTATACCACTTCAGTCCGAAAAAAATGCTGCCAATTAAGTTTGGACGTGAACTGGAACAATCCCCATACCAATCAACCGGGCTGGTAAGTCCCGTAAAATAGGCAACCGTAACCAAACAGGGGGTTGAAAGCTCTGCCGGGATTCGAGAATTTCGGCTAGAATTCGTTTTTGGATAAAACTCTGGAATGCTTGAATAATGCGTGTGGGTAACTCTCTTTGACTCTGCACTTTTGCTAAATCAGCTAATTCCACACATTTGTTTTTGAGTGGTCGAGTGAGTATGTTAGCTGCTACTACGGCATCCTGAATAGCGTAATTAATGCCTACTCCCCCCACAGGAGACATAACATGAGCCGCATCACCAATCAGTAAAAGTCCGGGACAATACCAACGTTTAACGCGGCTGGATTCCACTGAGAGCAAGAATATCTGTGACCAATCTTGTAAAGATTCTATGCCATCGCTTAAAGTAGGCACAATTTCCACCACAGATTTTTTGAATTCCTCCACGCCAGCAGCACGAATTTGCTGATAACCACCTTTAGGAATCACATAAGCAAGTTGCCACTGATCACCCCGATCTAGCATAACCAAGATCCGACCTTGAGCAAGGTTTCCTATACCTCCCCCTGGGTCTCCCGGCTGACGGGGTAAACGGAACCAAATAACATCCATTGGCGGCGAGGTTTGAATTAACTCAAAACCAGCTTGTTGTCTTAAGCGTGAGTAGCGACCATCCGCACCAATTGTCAGTGTAGCCCGGACTTCATGCCAACCACCCCCTCCCCGATAGCGGACACCTTGAATGATGCCATTCTCCTCAATTAATTCTTGCACATTCGCACCCATGATTAAGTGAAAATTCGGATATTTTTCGGCTTCTTGGGTGATGAACTCCAGAAATCTCACCTGGGGCATCATCGTAATATAGGGGTAGCGAGTTTTCAGGTGACTAAAATCCGCTAATGTGAAAGCATTTTCAGGAGTGCGAATTCTCAAACAGTCAATTTTGCTATGGGGTAATTGCAGCAAGGGATTACTTAATTGCAATTCTTCCATAATTTCCATCACCGAGGGATGAATTGTGTCTCCCCGAAAGTCGCGGTCAAAATCTTTATGGGCTTCTAACAGGATGACACAAATCCCTTGACGTGCCAAAAGTAAAGCTAAAACAGCGCCTGCTGGTCCACCACCGACAATACAACAATCTGTGTTTTTTAAGTCTAAAATTCCATGGGCAGAATTTTCAGTTACGTCAGTAGTCATGAGAACACCTGCCGATACTACTATAAATCCAGAGTAGTTTGCTTTTTTTAGTCCAAGCTATTTTTTTTACTTTTTGTAGTCACAGGTAACATATATCATGGACGCTGAATTTTCCGCCTTGGGGAGTCAGCTATCTGATTAATTACCCTTACCGTAAATAGTCGTGGCGCAAGTTGTTTTAGAAAACATTTATAAAAGTTTTCCCCAGCGTAAAGGGGAAAATGTACCGTCTCCTAAGTTAAACAGTGACACAACCCCAGCACCAGCAGAAAATATTCATGTCTTACGGCGAATTAACCTGACCATCGCCGATGGTGAATTTATGGTCTTGGTAGGCCCTTCGGGTTGCGGCAAAAGCACTTTACTGCGCTTAATCGCTGGGTTAGAAGTGATGACAGCAGGCAATATTTCCATAGGCCAGCGCTTAATTAATCACCTACCTCCCAAAGAACGAGATATTGCCATGGTGTTTCAAAATTACGCACTTTACCCCCACATGACTGTATATGACAACATCGCCTTTGGACTGCGCCGACGGAAATTAGGGAATAGCGAAAATCAAGAATCCTCACTCCCTAATTGGGCAAAACATCTTCTTGTCGGGATGACAAGAAAGCTACCTCAAGGAATACGTTACATTTCTGAAAAAGAAAGAGAAGTGGACCAACAGGTGCGATATGTTGCCCAATTGTTACAAATGGAAAACTTACTCAATCGCTTACCCAAACAGTTATCAGGAGGGCAAAGGCAACGCGTAGCACTAGGAAGAGCCATCGCCCGTAATCCCCAAGTCTTTTTAATGGATGAACCTCTTTCTAACTTGGATGCGAAACTGCGGGCGGAAACACGCAGCCAAATTGTCAAATTACAACGTCAACTGGGAACCACGACAATTTACGTCACCCACGACCAAATCGAAGCTATGACCATGGGCGATCGCATTGCGATTATGAATCAAGGTCAAATCCAGCAAGTCGCATCTCCATTAGAACTTTACAATCATCCAGCTAACCGCTTTGTCGCTGAATTTATTGGTTCACCACCGATGAATTTTATACCTGTGACATTTCACGCGCCGTTGTTAATTACCCATGATCATTTCCGCCTCACCCTACCAGAAACTTGGGAAAAACCTCTACGAAAATACGACAAGCAAACTATTATTCTAGGTATTCGGCCAGAACATTTGAGTTTAAGCGCACCTGCTACCAAAAATTTACCTGTGAAAGTAAACTTGGTAGAAAATTTGGGTAATGATTCTTTTCTAGCAGTGAGCTGGCGTCATCTAGACACATCACAATCCAAACTTAATCACACAGATAATATACAGGTGCGAATCCCACCAGACAAATTAGTGCATATTCGCGAGGAATTATGGTTATCATTAAATCCCGAAAAACTGCATTTTTTTGATCCTCAAACTGATTTGGCGATATTTCCCATCAAGGAGCCAGGAAATAAATTAACAGTCTCATAGCTCCAGTCGGTTAAAGAACTAGTCCCCTAGGGCTAAAGTTTATCGACAGTTTGTTAGCCCTAATTAATTTTTGGCACTATTTTCAGCCGACAACGCCAGTACACCAGCAAAATTTAAACTTCGGCTGGTTGCTGTTCTTGTTGTCTTTCCACAAAAGTTTGAACACGGGTGCGGTAATTTCTTAAAGTTTCATCTACCCAATCACGATCATTACTGTTCGCATACAAATGTACTAAAGGCTCACTAGCATCTGGTAAAACTAATAGCCAACTATCATCGTAAGGTTGACAAATCTTCACCCCATCAATTAACTCTAGATTTTGGGCTGGGTGTGTTTCCACTAAATAACGCATGAGCGCCCCCTTTGCAGTCCAAGGACAACGGACTGTATAACTTTTGTGAACTACACGGGGTAATTCTGAACGCGCTGTGGCGAGGGAGCGCTCTTGAATAGTCAGCATTTCAATTAACTTGGCAATGCAAAACATAGAATCAAATCCCGGATGCAGATGGGGGAAAATAAAACCAGTATCTCCACTACCACCTAAGACGACATTGGGATTTTTTTGACAAGCTTCCATTAAAGCTGTAGGATTTGCCTTAGTACGAATCACCCTCCCATCGTGACGACGGGCCACCTGTTCCACAGCACTGGAAGCATGAACAGGCACAACCACTGTGCCCCTGGGGTTAGATGTTAATATCATGTCTACCATCAGTGCCGTTAAAATTTCCCCCCGAATGGGAAAACCTGATTCATCAACTAAAATTAACTGTTCCCCATTTGCGGACACTTGCACACCAAAGTTAGCTTTTAACGCCTCAACTACATGACCGAGCTGAGTCAACAGCGTTTCGCGATCAGTAACTGACATAGCTGACTTATTAACGCTAGCATTCAACACCACTGCATCTGCCCCAAATTTATCTAACATCAGTGGTAAAACTGCCCCAGACACAGCATAAACATAGTCAATTACCACCTTTGCTCGACTATTGCGGAGCGTATCAACATTTAGCAGCTTTTCAAATGCTGTACAATAGCGTTCAATTACTTGACTAGGATAAGACACATCACCAACTTCATGAATTTGCGATCGCCGCATATCTTCTTTAAAATAAGCACCTTCAACTTTCTTCTCTTGTGCTTTAGTGATATTTATGCCCTTATTATCCATAAATTCAATCAAGATATAGTCAGGGCGATCCGGGTGTACCCGGACATGAATCCCACCCGTTACCGACATTGTGGGTATCACTGTCCGCGCTATGGGGATAGCCGTAGCATCAAGGTTTTGAATATCAACACCCACAGACATCAAACCAGCAATTAACGAGCGGGTAACCATGCGAGAAATATTGCGCTGGTCACGAGAAACAGTGACCTTACAACGTGGTTTGAGTGTGGAACCGTAAGCAGCCCCCAACTTCACCGCAAACTCTGGGGTGATATCAATATTCGCCAATCCTTGCACACCACGTTGTCCAAATAAATTTCTTTGGGCAGTGTTACCCCAAATCAAGTTAATATTCAAAACAGCCCCTGATTCAATCTTTTTACTCGGCCAAACCCGGACGTTAGGGCTAACTTGTGCTTCCTCCCCGATAGTAGAAAGAGAACCCACCACAGCCGCCTCTAACACATGAGCGCGACGGTCTACACGAGTACCACGAGAAATCACGCAGCCACTCAGATGTGCTTCCTCTCCAATAATTGACCCATTCCATAAAATTGGCCGCTTGAGATTAGCATCAGCGCCAATGGTGACATTATCGCCAATGATGGTTCCCGCCTCAATCTGAACCCTAGCCCCAATACGGCAATTTTCACCAATCATGACTGGAGTCTCAATAATTGCAGTGGGAGAGATAAAAGTGTTTTGCCCCACCCACAAATTAGGCGAAACTTCTTGATAAGCAAAATCAAGATTGACCTTACGCTGCAAAGCATGATATTGAGCCTCCCGATAAGCATCCAAGTGCCCCACATCACACCAGTAACCCTGGGCAATATAACCGTACAGTGATTCACCTCTTTCCAGCATTAAAGGAAACAAATCCTTAGAAAAATCACTTTCACAATTAGATGGCAGATAATCCAATACATCCGGTTCAAGAATGTAAATACCAGTGTTCACAGTATCGGAAAAAATTTCACTTGTAGATGGTTTTTCTAGGAAGCGGCTAATACTTCCTTGCTCATCAGTAATTACCACACCAAATTCCATCGGGTTGGGAACCCTAGTTAAAATCAATGTAGCTTTTGCCCGTTTTTCCTTGTGAAATGCGATGGCTGCCGTCAGGTCAAAATCTGTGATACTATCACCGCTAATCACTAAAAACGTTTCATCTAAAAGTTCAGCGATATTTTTCACACAACCTGCTGTCCCCAGGGGCTGGTCTTCTTCCACAGCATAAGTCATCTGAACGCCAAAGTCGCTCCCATCTTGAAAGTAATCTCGCAGGACATCCGGTAAGTAATGCAATGTAGCAATAACTTCTGTGATTTGATGCCGCTTGAGCAGATTGATGATATGTTCGGCTATAGGCCGATTGAGAATAGGAACCATCGGTTTAGGCAGATCACAAGTTAACGGGCGAAGCCGCGTTCCCGAACCGCCAGCCATCAGTACTGCACGCATAAATTCTCCTTAGCTACTTGCAGCAATTGCTGCTTACAGACCCGTGAGAGTGTGTTGTATGTTCTTTCTTTAGTCTCCTATGGATATTAATGTTTCAGTAACTGACCTAAGAAGCATCTGAGAAGAAATAAGCACATTTACTCATTACTTTTGCCTCTGGGTTCAGAGGCTATTAAAACAGGCAACTGCCTGTAACCAAGTTATTTTACCGATGCTTAAGGTAACTGACTCTTTTTTCCTGGATACTAGAGAAAAAACTGTTTTTGATTGAAGATTGGGTTGTTAAATTGGTCTTTCCCACTTATAAGTTCTATTGTGGCAAGAAATACTTCATTTTGGCCAATAATAACTAGCTGTTTTTTGCATTTCAGGCAAGAATCTCCCTTACCCTAAAATTAGAGAATGTATTCATCAGTAACTCAAAAGAGGAATTGAGCAGCTTGGGGGTGTAATATGGTTGTTGGATGATTCTTAGTCCCGACATTGGTGTTAATGGCTTTTTGATTGTACACAGCGCACTGCCCTAGGCAATGGGCAAGGTTTTATTTGTAAAATAATCCACCGTTTTGCTGTTGCCACGCCAGTAAGTAGTGCATAATTAAATGTAGTGATAAAACTTAGCTTAAATACTGTCACTTACTAAGGGAGTCAAGAGCAATGACTAAGTTATTTTTTTTTGGTGTAGTTGTAGTTTATGTAGCTGGTGTTTGGAAAGTATGGACTAACTTTGAACGAACTAATTTCAGTCAAACTTTAGCTAATCGCCTCGGCTTATCACTGCTATGGCCAGCTTTATTTATCGCTAACAAATCATATCGTCGCAACTTTAGAAGAGCTTTAAAAGGCTAATGCAATAAACTTATACAATATGTGCAGAACCCAGAAAAACCAGAATAAAATGTCCACACTTTTGTTTTATACTGCTTTCACAGGAAAATCGCCCAAAGATACTCAACCCACTTGGCTTTAGTCAGTGGAGGAAGTGCCAACGGCAAATAAACTCGCTCCCAATAACTAACATTGAGACAGAAGAATCTTATCCTTCTCAGTCATGGTTTCTCGGTAGTGACAATATGCCTAAATTCCGTTAAAAGACCCCAAGGTTGGACAGCAAGGGTAAAACGAGTTAGTCCCGGAGTATATAAAACTTGTAATGGTTTCAAGATTAATGCACACTGTAACGCTGCGGAATCCATGGGGGCTATTTAACTCAGCCTCAGAAAGTTCGTTTATAGAATCTTCAAAAATCCCCATTTTTCTAAACAGGGTAAGCTTAGTGATTCTACCTAAACAAGTTATGGGTAAGCACTGCACTCAACATTCCTTTTTTCAAAAGGCTTGAATCCATTCTTTAATTGAATATTCAATCCAGATGCCATTTTTCCAGTAGGGATCATCTTCCACCAACTGGCGTACAATTGCTTCGTCTTCAGCCTCATAAATCCCAAAAACTTTGGTAGTATCTTTCGTGGGGCCAAGAGTGATGAGCACACCGGATTGTTTTTGTTTGGCTAATCCGTCTAAGTGGTCTTGACGGTAAGGAGCGCGTTTTTCTAAAACGTTTTCACAGTAAGTCCCCCACATGATGTATTTAGGCATAACTACTGATTATCTCGACGCAACAATTTTCATATACTACTATTTTAGTGGATACAATAACAAAAATATAATCAGACATAGTCAAACATAACCACTCATAGAGTTCATGAATAAGACTATCTAATTATGCCAAATAAAAAAAATAAGTTATCACACTACATAGAAATTCCAGTAAGAATTGGAGGTTTTGATCTTCAAAACCTCCAACTTGTGTTGACTAACTTCTGAGGTTAACGCCAAATTTTTCTACCAAAGCCTCGCGGACTTTATTGTGTACAGGTTCTACTTCTGCATCGCTGAGAGTGTGATCGCCACCACGATATACTAAACGAAACGCCAAACTGCGTTGCCCTTCCGGTACATTTTCACCACGATACTCATCAAACAATTCCACAGATTCCAGCAGACCCTTTGCAGCCTTATTAATAGATTTTTCAATTTCTGCCACAGAGACATTTACTGGTGCGAAAAAAGCAATATCGCGATCGCAGGCTGGGTAAGTAGAATAACGATGAAAAGTAGGAACTAAAATTTCATCTTCATCCAAAGCATCCAACAGCACATTTACATCTAATTGGAACACATACACAGAATCAGGTAAACCCTGACCTTGTCGCAATTGCGGATGAAGTTGTCCAAAAATACCAAGTCTGTTACCTCCCACCCACAAAGAAGCAGTGCGTCCTGGATGTAAGCGTTCATCACGACAATCAGGTTGATATTCTACCTTTAACTTAAGTGCAGCGAAGACACTTTCCAAAATACCTTTAGCATCAAACCAGGTCATGGGCTGTTCAGCGCTACCTCTTGACCATCTGCCTAGTGAAATGTCACCCCCCATAATACCAGCGATCGCATCGGTTTCTTGCAAACCCTCTTCTTCTTGCCAGAAAATGCGCCCCATATCAAAAGCATTGAGAGAACCATTTCCTTGCTCCAAATTATATTGAAAAGCATCAATCAATCCTGAAATCAAATCAGTCCGGAGTGCTGAATATTCAGCAAATAAAGGATTACTCAAGACTATCTGTCTATCATTTCCTGGTTTCACCAAAGAATAATGCATAACTTCCGTCAATCCTTCAGCTCGCATAAAAGCACGTAACTGGCGGATTAATTCTTGATCTACAGGCAAATAACCAGCCTCGGATTTATCTGGTAAAGTATCACAAAAATTATCATAGCCATATAAACGGGCTATTTCTTCAATTAAATCAATTTCCCGTTCTAAATCGCGGTAACGATAAGGCGGTACTGTAACCGTCCAAGTTCCTTCACTCCCAGGAGTAACCTGACAACCCAACGCAGAAAGAATGCGCTCAACATCTGCTTCTGTAATTTCTCCTGTTTCCTCTCCCAAATCCACAGGTCCTAAAACCCTATTAACTCGGTTTAGACGCAGGATAATAGAACGACTCCAAGTAGAGGAGTCTGGGCGAGTATCAGCAACGACCTGTTGTACAATTACCCCATCAGCCAGTTCCCTCAAAAGTGATAAAGCGCGGTTACAGGCTATTTCCAATTCAGCCCGGTTAACCCCCCGTTCATATCTTCCCGAAGCCTCGCTTCTTAACCCAACATTCCGGGAAGAACGGCGAATGACCACAGAATCAAATAATGCTGCCTCTAAAACTAAATTTTGAGTAGTGTTATCAACCTCGGTTTCTTCTCCACCCATCACTCCTGCGAGTGCAACTGGTTTATTATTGGCCGTAATCAACAAATTGTGGGGTGATAAATTGCGAGTTTGCCCATCTAAGGTTTTCAAAGATTCCCCAGAACTAGCGAAGCGAACACCAATAGTTAAAACTTCACTACCAGCAACAGAGTGTAAACAATCTTTGTCAAAAGCGTGGAGGGGTTGTCCCCATTCCCACAATACATAGTTAGTGATATCCACAACATTATTTATCGGTCGCACCCCAGCAGCTCGTAAACGCTCTTGCAACCAATCAGGAGAAGGAGCAATTTTCACCTCTTCAATTACCGTGCCAATATAAGCCGGACAAGCGTGGTGGTCAGCAATTTTTAATCCTAAATTACCCCCAGTTCCTGGAACTAATATGGCTTCAGGTAAAGGAATGTTTAATTTTCCACCAGTTAAAGCTGCAACTTCCCGGGCTATTCCCACCATACAAAGAGCATCAGCACGATTAGCGGTGGCGGTTACGTCTAAAATTACATCGTCTAAACCCAACAAGGGACGCACATCACTACCCAAAGGCAGATTTTCTTGGGAAAAAATATGAATTCCGTCTACATCACTGGGTAAACCCAGTTCCTTTAAAGAGCAGATCATACCTTGGGATGGAACACCGCGTAGTTTTGCAGGTTTAATTTTTAAATCTATGTTGGGTAAATAAGTCCCTGTAGTTGCCACTGCTACATAAATATCAGCCCGGACATTGGGCGCACCGCAGACAATATTTAAAGTCTCAGATCCCCCGATATCCACCTGACAAACACTTAATTTATCAGCGTTGGGGTGGGGTTCACGCTCAAGCACTTTCCCCACCACTACGCCATTAGCCCAACTGTGGCGGTCTTCAATATCTTCTACTTCAAACCCAGCCAATGTAAGGGTTTCAGCTAATTCTTCTGGACTAAGTTTAATTTCTACCAGTTCCCGCAACCAATTTAGAGAAATACGCATGGAGTGTGCTTGTTTGTTGAAATATTGCCGATTACTTTGACACTCCCCACGGCCAAAAGCCGGGGGATTCTTGCTTCACAGGGACTCCAATGAATTTACCCTCAGCAAACATCTTGACCGTGTGTCTCACGGCTGCAAGTCCGCCTATAGAGACTACCAGAGCGGCCGCAACATCTCTATCGGTTCCTGAGTACATTATGCATTGAAATTGATATTCATTAAATTGGTTTTTAGAGCCGTGACTAAAGTCCCTAGCCCACCACACCCCCACAGTTAAAAACTAAAAGCACTATGACAGCCTATGTATGAGTTGAGGCAGTAAATTTGCATACTGTATTGATTGGATAAGGGTTCTTCCAGCCATCTGTATAATCTAGGAATGAATTACATATAGGTTTAGTACATATGTATTACACAAATAAAGAGATGATTTGAACTTAAGGAATTTAACCGCAGCTTGACAACAATACTAAGTTTTAACAGCAAGAGATAAATCACCGTAAGCGATGGCATATCAACATCAAATTGTACTTTATTATAACGTCATACTTAAGTGTTTTTTCTACTGGCTTTACTGTTCAAATTTGAAACTTCAAACTTGAAAATAATGCTGGAGAACAATCATGTAAATAACTTTTGGCGATCGCATAACTTTCGCCTCGAACCCTGGGGTAATGACTATGAACCACAAATTCAAATTAACGAGGAACTTGCGCTCTCAGAAAGCGAAGTTAACCCTACAGTAGAAACTGATAATTGGGATAGTTTTGAATCTCAAGAGCCGCCATTGCTACCTAATCGCCTTATCTTTACCGACGGGCGGCTGCGGCTAGATGCAGCCCTCATAGGTGGTGAAGGCAACACAATAACCTACGGTGTTTTTGGCACAATCGCTGTGGGTGCTGTGGTAATAGATAGAACTATTCCTAAAGCGAGTTATCTCGATCCAGAAATTGATATTCACCGAGTTATAGGGTTTGGTGGAGAACAAGAAGCTGTATCAACAGCCATTCCTTGCCCTTTTGGAAGCAAATCAAAATTATTTTACAAAGCATTTAACGATAAATTTGACAATACCCCAGCAGCACGGGGGGCAATTGTCGAAACAGCCATGTTGAAAGCAGAAGAAAAGCTAGTAGGCAAACTAGACATAAAAGATGCAGAGACCTTGGTAATTCGTGATGGATCATTGCGATATGAATCCCCAGTTCTTACCTTGGGCTATGTCAAAACAATGCATAGACAATACCTACCTGAAAAATATGCCCCTTTCCTATGGAAATTGTTGCCAGGACAGCGCACACCTATTTTTGAAATTAAATTGAAAAATAGATACCAGTATTCATGGTATTTAAAATCTGGTAGTTATCAACATTTCAATAAACAACTTGGCTATCACGATTTACATGGTATTGTCCGGCTGGAGTTATCTATAAAAAATGGCATAGACAGAGCAACAGAAATAGCAAATCAAACTTGCTATTTAATCCCCTATTATGCTTCTCATCCCTCAAAAGACCCTCGCGCTCCACAGAACCTTGCACCTGTTGGTGCTTTAGAACGGGAATTAGGTAGACGTATGGGAGACGCAACATTAATTAAACGGCGATTACAAAACTTTTTGGCATCTGTTGGAGGGAATAAATGACATCTTCTGAAGTAATTGGTTACGTGCTTGGTACTCAAGAAGCTACTCCTTTAGAATTTTGGATAGCAGTAGACTCGGAAAAAGTTTTGCGCTTAGATGATGTTGTAGAAGTGGAAACTCATCGTCCTGATAATAATAGGAAAGTTCACTTTTATGGGGTAGTTGACTATGTTCGCACTCAATACGAAGGAGCCCAGTTTGATACTGATACTTTATTAGTAGCGAAAAAGGGGACTTTACCCATCAATATTTCTTATACTGCTCACGTTCAAGTCACAAGAATTGAACCAGAAGAATATTTACCCCCACAACCAGGCGATAAAGTTTACCTAGCTGTAGATAAGCAATTAGCATCGGCTTTATATTTTGAGAGCATGGATACCCCGATTCCGGCTGGTATTATGAATAACGGTAATGCAGCTTATTTTAACTATTCATTTATTAATGGCGAGAAAGGCGCTCATGTGAATATCTCCGGTGTTTCTGGAGTTGCTACCAAAACATCTTATGCTTTGTTCCTGTTATACTCTATTTTCAATTCTCCTGTTTTAGGTTCTTATAAAGCTAATACCAAAGCACTAATTTTTAATGTCAAAGGAGAGGATTTATTCTTCTTAGACAAGCTCAATCAAATTTATGGTGATTCTATAAGTGACCAAAATAAAAATAAATATGAAATCTTAAAATTACCCATACAACCTTTTAAAAGTACAAGTTTTCGTGCTGCTCCCAAAAAAGATTCCCAGACGGTTGACTCTGATTTAGAACAGCGTTCTGAAGGGATATCAGTGTATTTGTGGAGTCTCCGGGAACTGTGCCGCGAACGCCTATTTCGCTTCTTGTTCACGGGAGAAGATTTAGACAGGGGAAATTTATCTTACTTAGTGACAACAGTGGAAGAACGATTAGCACGACTAGCAGAAGAAAATGATGAGAGTGATAGGAAGCGGCGGCATAAACTCCAAGCTTATTTAGAAGTAGAAGCATTTGGGGAACATAACAAAACAAAAATTAAAACTTTTAGAGATTTAATCGACTTTTTAGAAGATAAACTTCTCAATGACGAAGATAGAGAAGAAAACCGACGCTGGTTAGGTCGAAATGCACCAGCTACTGCTGAAGCCATGATTCGACGTTTGTACGGTATCAGTAGTGAAGTTAGTCATTTAATAAGAGGTGATTTATCACCAGATGAAGTTGCTAAATATAAACTCAATCCACTAGCTTCAGATGCTCAATTAACCGTGACGGATATTCACAAACTCACCGCCCGCGCTCAAAAATTTGTTGTGGGTGTCTTACTCCAAAAGCTATTTTTTCAAAAAGAAAAACAAGGTAGAGAACCTGTTGTTTTCATCGTTTTGGACGAGTTAAATAAATATGCCCCCCGCGATGGACGTAGCCCAATTAAAGATTTGCTGGTAGACATTGCAGAACGGGGGCGCTCTTTGGGAATCATATTAATTGGCGCACAGCAAACAGCTTCAGAAGTTGAACGGCGTGTTGTTGGACAAGCAGCTATCCGTGTTGTAGGCAGGTTAGATTCAGCAGAAGCAGAACGCCCTGAATACAACTTTCTGACTGGTTCTTGTCGCAAACGAGCTTTATTTCTTAAATCTGGCACGATGTTTGTGCATCAGCCAGAAGTCCCCGCACCAATCTTGGTTAATTTCCCCTTCCCAGCCTATGCGACACGCAAAGAGGAAGTGTTTCTGAGCCAAGCAGAAATTGCCATTATCGAAACTGATATTGATCGTTTTTAGGAGGAATCGTGCGTTTAATTCATACATCTGACTGGCATTTAGGGCGTAATCTCAAAGGAAAGGAGCGCACCCCGGAAATTGAATTTGCTCTTAAGGAACTTTTGCGACAAGCCCAAGAATTAGAAGTTGATGCGGTGTTAATTGCAGGGGATATTTTTGAAACTTCTAATCCCCCACCAGAGGCCGAGAGAGTTGCCTATCAGTTTTTTAAAGGGTTACAAACCGCCAAAATTCCTGCAATAGCCATCGCTGGCAATCATGATTCCGCCTCCCGCTTTGATGGTATAGCTAATCTTTTAGCTTTAGCTGGCGTGCAGATTTTAGGGAAACCTCGTCGCGTTAACCAAGGGGGTTTAATCTCTTTAGAAACCTCTAACGGCAAACTGCGTGTAGCTGCTATGCCTTTTGCTTCAGAACGGCGACTGTTAACAGTTGAGAATCTGTGGACAATGGACGAGTTAGACCAAATAAACCACTACAGAGAAAGGGTAGGCTACTTGCTCAACAAGTTAGCCACTGGTTTTCAAGATGACAGTGTGAATATCCTCATGGCTCATCTCACTATTGATGGTGCTAGGTTAGCTCAATCCGAAGCTCGTCATCACACCAAAGAAACCTATGCATTGGCTGGACAAAGCCTACCTGCTGAAGCTCAGTATATTGCTCTCGGACACATCCATAAACCTCAACAAATTCCCGTTGCGGCTCCTACTTACTATTCCGGTTCTTTGATTCAAGTAGACTTTGGTGAAGCTGGGGAAGATAAGGGATTTTATTTAATTGATGTTGAGCCTGGTTCTCCTGCGAAAAAACCTGAGTTTATATCTATTCCCTGTCAAAAACCTTTGCATATAATCGAATGTGAATTGAGTGATTATGAAGAAAAATTAGAACCATACCAGGATTATTCTGGTTATCTCAAGGTAATCATCAACCTGCAAACACCTCAACCGGGATTAACTGACAAAATTCGCAAAATTTGTGGTGATAAAGTATTGCAAATCCAGCCGCGTTATCCAGAAGTTAAGTCAAATCAGCAAAAATCTGTAAACCAGGAAGAGTTTGATCCAATAGAAGAATTTAAACGCTACTTCCAAGAAGAATTAAACACAACACCTACTCCTGCTGTTGTGGCAAAGTTTGAGGAACTATACAAGGAAATAAAGGAAACCCAAGATGCGACCACTTGAACTAACTGTAGAAGGTTTTACCAGTTTTCGTAATAAGAACAACATTAATTTTGAGCAACTGGAGTTATTTGCTATTACTGGACCTACTGGTGCGGGTAAATCTTCTTTGCTCGATGCCATGACTTTGGCACTTTATGGAAAGGTAGCAAGATTTAGCGGCAAGACTCAACCCAAAGAATTACTGAGTCAGGGTAGTTCAAAATTACAGGTATCATTACGCTTTTTGGTAGACAACTTTGAATATCAAGTTTTTCGCTCGTGGTTATATCGCAATCTTGATAAACCACCTCAGGTGAATTTCAAGTTAGAAAAGCGTATTCAAAACGATTGGCAACCTTTAGGAGAACAAAAGGAAGCAGATATTAATGCTACTATTGAGAATATTTTGAGGATGAATTTTGAGACTTTTACAAAAGTTATCCTCCTACCTCAAGGACAATTTGATGAATTTCTTAAAGGCAAAGGTGCTGACCGACGAAAGATATTAAGTCACTTGGCTGGATACGAAAAGATTTTTCCAGCTATGCGTCAAGAGGCTGAAAATAAAGCTAATTTTATTAAAGGTGAATACAATAGTATTCAACAACAGCTAATAAATATGGGTGATTTGGTATCAGATATAGAATTAAATTATCAACGCGATCGCTCTCATTTTCTAGAACAAGAATTACCACGGTTAAATGAAGCAATTGCCAATAAAAAAACAGCTTTAGAGACAGAAATTAAATTATTTCAGCGTCTTCAAAATTTATCAGATTTGCGACGGGAACTTGAGGAATTAAATACACAAACTACAGAAATAAGTGTTTTAAAGCGGCAATTAGAACAAGGGCGAGTTTGCGATCGCCTATCAGCCACTTGGACATCAGTAAATTCTGCTCGTACTCGTTATAATGACACCAAAATTGCTGCTGAGAATGCTGCTAAAGCTTTGATTGATAAAGAATATGCTTTGAAAAAGCAGGAGGATAATTTAAGTCAAGTACAAGCTGATCAAGCTAAAATCGCACCACAGCTAAAACAGCAAGAAGAAGCTCTTAATGCTGCCAAAATCTATGAAGAACAGGAGCGTGGAATTAACGATGAAGTAAAACGGTTGGAAAAAATATTAGCTGACAAAATCAAACTTGTAACTGAGTCCAACAAAGCGGTAAAAAATGCTGAAACCGAATTAGCGGAGAAAAATCAGATATTCACTGAAGCTAAAAATGAACTTTCTCAATATTCCCCTGGTGGCACAAGGCTAGAGCAGCTTAATCAAGTTAACCCACTATTAATTAAATGGGAAGGCATTCAAAAGCAAGTCGAAAGCGATCGCTCAAAACTGCAACAAATCACCCAACAATTAAAAACTGCCGATAATGATTATCAGTGTGCTATTTTAAATCTCAAAAAATCCATAGAAGAATGTGAAAAAATTCGTGCTAAATTAGATACTGCTACACAACAAAATTATGCCTCTGCTTTACGAGCATTGCTCCATACGGGTGACGATTGTCCTGTTTGCGGTGGAGTATACCCACAAGATAACTTATTACCACAACTAGAATCTTCAGAGGATATTAAAGCATTAGAAAAACGCGCTCAGACTGCTGAGAAAAACCGTCAAAAAGCTGCTGATGCCAAAACTAAAGCTGAAACTACAAGAGATGAACTAAATAAACAAGAAATCGAATACCTCCAAATATTAGCAGCTAAAGAAGTCGAATTGCAGGCAGAAACACAAAAAATTATTGCCATATTAAAAACAGATACATGGGATGTTCAGGCGCTTCAGAAGGAATGCAAAACACTACATGAAAGGGATACTAAATATCAGGAATATTTAATCAAAAAAGATAAAGCAGATGAGGAAGTTAATAAAAGTGAACAAAAGTTGAAATTTGCCAAAGATAAGTTATCAGATACCCAAGCCCAGCATCAAGATGCAGCAAATGAAGTAGAACGCCAAAAAACACAACTTCAGGAAATATCAGACAAACTTTCAAAACTTACTGGTGGTGATTCTTACGAGAATTTAGTCCGAAAACTAGAACAATCTAAACAAGATTCAGATAATCGTCTTCAGCAGGCACATAAGTTTTATCAATGCGCTCGTGATGAATTTATGCAATCCCAACAAAATGATTTAAAAGTACGAGAAGACTTTGATTTAGCTTCTAATGCAAAAGTACAAATAGAAGATGAATGGCAAACTCGTTTGTCATCAGAAAACTTTACAGAAGCAATGTTTGAAGAAAGCAAATCATCACCAGAAGTACAAAATAAATGGCAGCAGCAAATTACAGAATACGACAATAAAAAACTTAAGTTAGAAACTCTTGTCACCCAAGAAACTAAAGAAATCGACAATAAAACAACAAATCCTGAAATAATTGCCCAACATAAAAAGTCTGTTGTTACTGCGGAAGAAAAGCTTAAGCAATCACAAGATGAATACAACAATTTAAAACTTTCGATTACTAAAGCTGAAGACCAGCGAGAGCAAGCAGAGAAATTACAAGGTCAACTATCCAGCAAAGAGCAAGATTTAGAAACTTATCTTATATTATCCAAAGAGTTAAAATCAGATCGTTTTCAAGCCTATATTCTTCAACATTTTGAGCAGGAGTTAGTAGAACAAGCAACAGTGTTTCTGCGAGAACTTACAGAACAGCGATATGCCTTAAAATATGACAATAAAGAATACCATGTAGAAGATAATTGGAGTGGTGGCGAAAAAAGACGGGTACAGACGCTATCCGGTGGTGAAACCTTTGCGGCTTCTTTATCCCTGGCTTTAGCACTCTCAGAAAAGCTATCAAGAGGAGCTAAGTTAGGCAGTCTATTTATAGATGAGGGATTTGGAACATTAGATGCTGAAACCCTGCAAAGCGTCTCAACTGTCCTACAATCTTTGGGTCAGCAAGACAAATTAGTGGGGGTAATTACTCATGTTCATGCTCTAGGAGAAGAGTTAGGAACGCAAATTAAAGTAGAAAAGTTTCCAGAAGGCTCTCGGATCATTAATGAACAAATTCAAATCACTGCTGGTAAAAATCTGATTAAATCTCCTTAAAAAACATCAAAATACTACCATTGAAACCGCCCAAGTCATCAGCGAACCTATTTTACTAGCAAAAGCCATCGCCACAACCCTAAAACAAGCCGAGTTACGACTGGGTAACATGAACTAGCCCAACTCAGTCCCCAAGGGGAGTAATATTTATCCATCATTAATGGTATTGTTACCATGAGAATATTTTCGTTTAATCATACGGAGGAAACTGATGATCCAAATCAATAGCGACAATTTTGAAACTATAGATTGGGAAGACTGATACACCAATTGTAGTATTTCTTCATACTACTTTGTCTGGACTGTGCAAGCAAAATCTTCCTATACTGGCGGAAATCGAAAGAACAAACAAGTTTCTCCGCTTCGGACAGTGTGACATGGACGAAAGTCCTGAACTGATGGAAAATTTGGGTATATCGACTGAACCACCCACCCTGATTTTTTTCTGTAAAGGCCGGGCTATTGGAAAATTGGATGAAAACATATTCTCTCATGATATCCGTGATTTTTTTAAGAAAAAATATGCAAACTCTGAACTAATTCAAGGTTTTTTTGCTCATTCCTAATGCTGGGATGCTGAATAAGCGTGAAAATTTTGTTTAATCATATTTTTAGGACCTTTTGCCCAAGGATTGTGGAAGGCCATGGGGAAATGGGGCTGAAAAACCTTGTATTGCCAATCTTTTGGAATAAAAAATTGGTACCAATCAGGGGAAAATGTTGCCTGTTTCTAGTTTCCTGTTCCTGACCACTACTCAATGACTTTTTCAGCAAGCCCTCGTTCAACTCTAAGTTCGCTCAAAACTAGCACACCAGTGGGCTGTGTCACACTGCATAACCTTTTAAAGCCTAATTTATATTTGCTCTCTGACACAACCTACAAGAAATTATTGTTGTGACTCTTGTGTAAATAGTACCTATATATAAATGCGAACAATTGCCGAAATTAACGAAAAAATCCGCCGCCAACGTGCAGTAGTATTGACTGTAGAAGAACTAAAAGCACGAGTCGCCGAAGTTAGTATCAGTCAAGCAGCAAAAGAAATTGATGTCATTACCACCGGTACATTTGAGCCAATGGAATCTAGTGGTGCCATTATTAACCTCGGACAAACTGACCCACCAATTAAAATTCGCCGCTGTTGGATAGATGGCGTACCAGCCTACCCAGGATTTGGGGCAGTGGATTTATACTTAGGTGCTAGTTGTCCTGTAGATGTAATGGATGGTGAAGAAGTCCGAGAACATGGTGGTGGTCATGTAATTGAAAATTTGATTGCTGGTAAATCTGTACAGGTTAAAGCACAAGGACAAGTAACAGATTGTTATCCACGGGCAACCTTTGAAACCACTATTACCCGTGACACCATCAATCAGTTTTATTTATTTAATCCCCGTAATCTTTACCAAAACTTCATTGTCGGCGTTAACGGAGGCGATCGCCCCCTGTTTACTTATCTTGGCCCTTTACAACCAGGTTTGGGAAATGCCGTTTATTCTAATCCTGGAGCCATTTCCCCCCTACTGAATGATCCGGATTTAAAACTAATTGGTATTGGCACACGCATTTTTTTAGGTGGGGGTGTTGGCTATGTTGCTTGGGAAGGAACTCAACACTTCCCCTTACAAAAGCGTTTGCCCAATGGTACACCTATTGGCCCGGCTGCTACTTTAGCTTTAATCGGCGATGCCAAGCAAATGGATGCCCATTGGGTGCGAGGCTGTTACTTTAAAAGCTATGGCCCGTCGTTAATGTTGGGTGTGGGTGTACCACTGCCAGTATTAAACGAAGAAGTAGTTAAATATTGTGCAATCCAAGATAAAGACTTGGTAGCGCCCATCGTAGATTTTTCTATTCCTAGGCGTGTCCGTCCCACCTTTGGTTTGGTGAGTTACGCCCAACTCAAGTCTGGGCGGATCACCATTGACGGCAAAACTGTGAGGGTTGCGCCCTTAGCCAGTATGTTTTTTTCTCGGCAAATTGCCACAGAATTAAAACAACTGATTTCCGCAGGTACTTTTACCCTCACAGAACCGGTCGCCCCAATTCCAATGGAACGATCATTTTTACCCCAAGATCGCTGGCAGGACTTTTAAGAACGGGGATGACGGTTGAGAAGCTTCTTCCCCCGCTTTCTCCCCCCTAATCTTTATTATAACTGGGTTGGTTTTGACCGTTTAATGGGCTTAGGCAGAGGGGCTTTTGGTATAGGTTTCGATACTGCGGATGGTTCAGCCATTAGCTTCTTAATTGGTTTCGGGGTTTCCCCAATACGTTTACGGGGAAATGGTTTCTTGCCACCACCACGAGGGCTGCCTTTGAACTGTGGTTTGCGTTTTTTGGGCAACTCCGCGATCGCTTCAGCTTTTTCTACTACTAATGCGTCAGCTTCCCGCCTGGCTTGAAAATCCCAGAACTTGCCCACCGCTTTAGTAGTCAGTACCCCCCGGAGTTTCAACTTAAAATATTTGGCTTTATCAGTAGATTTACGAGGAGATTGCTTGATTTTGACCACTAAACTCTGAGCATCAAAAGACTGGTAAACTACTTCGCCCCGAATGGAAAAACTACCATCAGGAAGTTCCGAAGAAGATATTAGTTCACTTGTAGATTCTTCTTCGTTCTCCGGTACATGAGTATTGGTTGTCCGTAACTTTTGCGATTCCGAATTTTGTTCGTTCTCGTCTCTGGGAGGTTTAGCCAAATTTTCTGGCTCCCAAACCCCAACAATTTGTAGGTGTAAAGCGTCGTTTTCTTGCCGTGTGCGTGGATAAACTACCCACAAATGATCTTGTTCTAAATCCAGGTGATTCTTGACTAAGCTCATAATTCGGCCGAGGAGGACGGCATTGAGATCCACACCATCCTTCGTTACCAATGTACCTTGAGTAAACTGTTCATCGCTGGCAATGTAGCGACCCCGGACTAACCCGATAGCCCTGTACTGCATTGGTTCGCTGGGAGGCGGAATCGGTTGAAGGCGATGACTTAAATTTCCATTCGAGTTGTTTTCCCTAGAGTTAACGGAGGACTTTTCCCCCTGAGAAGACTGCACTGCTACTGCATGAACATTAGCAGCTGCTTCTTTATGGTTTTGAGACTGATAGTGAGCAGAAGAATTGGAAGATTCGGACGAAGGCATCAGGTCGGAATTCATAAAAACTCCTTGCGGCGGAGACACATCCCATTATGGGATTTTACGAAAGCAATCAAAAATAAAGCGTTTGTAAAGCGTTTGTGCGGTTGATAGAACGATGTTAGCTCTTCACAAACCTACACCACAGACTCCAATACAATAGTAAAGACCCTACATTTCCATTAATAAACTAATGTAACTTAGAGCCTTTACACTAGTTTCGGAAGCATATCATAAGTACAATTCTGACGACTCCTCCTAAAGTCATCACTTATTTTGGCAATGTGAATAGTTAATTGTTATAAAATTCACAGGCTATTGACGGTATTCCGCAAGGTTTTGGAAATTTTTCCCTTTCCAATTTATGTCAATGATCATGTCGTTTGAATTCTGGAGTAAAACAAAACTGTGTCTCAACCGCGCAATCGTTGGATACTTAGGATCATTTTAGCGCTGGCAGTTAGTGCCTTTATAGGGGTTTCGGTAATTCCGATTATTAGCGCAATCAATAATCCCTCGCCCTCAAACCAAAATACTGCTAGCACCAGCAGCGTACCTTCTTCTGACCAATTATCAAAGTTGCAAGACCAAGCACGAGGTTATGAACTGGTTTTGCAACGGGAACCAGAAAATCAAACTGCCCTCAATGGCTTATTAGAAGCCAGGCTACAACTTCTCAGTTTAAAACAAGGTGATATTCAAGGGGTAATACAACCTTTAGAAAAACTCGCTCAACTCAATCCAGAAAGCTCGGAATATGGAGTGCTATTAGCCCAAGCAAAACAGCAAATAGGCGATCAAGAAGGAGCGGCTCAAGCCTATCGCTCAATTCTTACTACCAAACCTCGTGATTTAAAGGCCTTGCGCGGGATGGTAGCTCTGTTGTTGCAACAGCAACGTCCTGAAGCAGCCGTTGCTTTACTGGAAAATACCTTATCTAATGCAGATCAAGAAACCAAAAGTGAGCCGGGAAGTGTGGATACGGTAGCTATACAAGTACTATTAGGTACTGTTCACGCTTCCCAGAAACGCTATCCTCAAGCCACCTTTGTCTATGATCAAGCAATTAAGAAAGACCCTCAAGATTTTCGTCCCGTTTTAGCAAAAGCATTGCTTTTGAGAGAACAGGGCAAACTGGAACAAGCTAAACCTTTATTTGATAGCGCTGTGGCTTTAGCACCTGCTCAGTACAAAGACGAAATTAACAACGCCGCTGCGTCACCAACTTCTACCCCTGGTGAATCCCCAGCAACCCCTTCAGATTCTCAACAATAAATATATCTCGAAGAAGGGGAAAACGAGTTAGTGGCGGAGTGTATAAAACTTCTGATGGTTTCAAGATTAATGCACACTGTAATGGCGCTGCTAACCTTTTGAAAAAGGTGGCGGTGATGCTAGGAATTGATCTTGGCGGAATCAGTAGGGGCTGTTTAAGTCAGCCTAACAAAGTTCGTTTATGGACTCTTCAGAAATCCCCGGTTTTCTAAACTGGGGAGACTTAATCATCAGATTCCTTCCACAGCAGCAACCACACCAAAGATCAGGAATAAACATCCCCCCGCAAAAGTGAGTTGACGTTCAGAAATGCGTCCCGCAATCATTCGCCCACTGACCACAGCCATCGCTGTACAAATAATGTGTCCTAACACTGCACCCGTAGCGACTCCCATGGGGTTATAGCTTGCAGCTAAGGCAATAGTGGCAATTTGTGTGCGATCGCCCCATTCTGCCACCAATGTGAGTGTGAAAGCTTCTATAAAAATTGCTAATGGTGTTTTTGACTTTCTTTGTAAGTCCGCTTTTTCTACTACCTCTTTAGCCTCATCTACAACTTCTGCATCACTGGTAAAGGCTGACATTTTACTCGCCTCATACAAAAGTTTGATCCCAAAAGCTAGGAACAAAAATATTTCCGCATAATTTAGATAATTTTGTGGCAAGAAAGATACAATTTTGCCGAATATTACTGATAGAATTGTCATGGCAGCTAATGCCGCTGATACCCCAATAAATACTAGCTGTCGCGAGTGCTTCATCGCTAAAATTACAGCTATAAAAAAAGTCTTATCCCCTAACTCGGAAATTGTAATTAGTAACAAACCCGCGGTAAATGCTGTTAACACTCTCTCTAACTCCTTAAGTATTTTTTACTTGTGTGGAGCTTCAATGAGAGTAAAAACACTTCACTAAAGCTCACACATTTGTTTTGTGTAAACTTAGTGAAGGTCTCGCTTCCAAATACTTGAAAATATTTATTTGTCATCTGAACCAGGCTCATCGCCAGTGTGTTGATTCAAATATACTGGCTTGTCAATGACAACTTACTGCCAGCAGCTACTCCCCTTCAGTTTGACTGCAATTGTACATCTACCCCTAGTATGAGTCAAGCAATATTTGTTATTGCTGGCAAAAAACTTGTGGGCTGCGGAGTAATTCAAATTATGTTTTGTTTGCAGTTGACTTTTACCCTGGATGGAATCACAGGGCATTCTAAACTGATGTTGCTACCCAGGCTTCAGCCATGGTAAACAACCTTTGTGATATGGCTTATTTAACCTCTTAAACAAGTCATTTGGTAGTAGTTGTTTCTGGCATCCCTGAAGAGTGATGTTCTGCAATTAGCCATTTATCACCCAATTTGTTATAGACAAAGGTATATCTTGCCGGAACTTCCTGAGTCTGACCATTGTTTATCACTCTAAATGTATATATCCCTGAATCAATGGCTACACCGCAATAAAGGCGAATATTCCGGTAATTAATTTTGCCCACCGGTTTCATTTGCAAGAATTGCACAAAGTAGTCTTGAATCTCTTCGTGATTTCGCCGCACTTTGTTAGAAACTGTCGGCAATAAAACAGCATTTCCAGCATAATTAAGCGTAACTTTATTTGGATCACCTGTTTGTAAAGAATTATTCCATCGGTCGAAAAGTGCCGCAATCTCCGGTCTAGTAACTTTGGGACAGTTACTTTGGGCGCGCACAGGAGTTCCTGCCATTATACTTGAACAAGCGAGTGCTGCCCCAAAAATTGATGTTAAGGCTAACCGAGCAGTTGTCATTCTCATAACTTTTTGGTGTTGACAGAAAAGTGAACGGTAAATACTCCAACCTAACTGTGACAAGGGACAGATGTAAAGAGGATATTATAACACTTCAAACTTGGAAGATTGAATTGATATATAGAAAATATTGGCATATAAAGCTGAATTACGAAGTAAAGAACTATGTATATTTTATTTATTTATTTTAATAGTCAAAGTTAGCAAAATAAAGATTACCGACATCTTGAAGATGTCGGAAGTCTAATCATCTAACTATTGTTAAACTACATATAATTGCTACATAGTTTGCATAAATTTATTGAGAATATTTTCTATCCTTACTTCCTTACTACAGATACACAATTTTGTTAGGGGATGGGATGCTAGTTTTTTTAGATACATAATTGCACGTAGAAAAATTGCTAATAAAACTTAATACTTCCGCTCTTTTGGTTCAAACATATTAATCATTACAGGACGATATTGAATATCAATACCTGCTGGTGAATAATAAGCCATTGTATGTTGTAGAAAATTAGCATCGTCGCGCTGGGGATAATCTTCCCGGAAGTGTGCGCCGCGACTTTCTTTGCGACTAAGAGCTGAGGCCAGAATTGTCTGTGCCACTACCATCAAACTTCTCAATTCTAAGGCTTCTACTAGTTCTGTATTCCAACAGCTACCTTTATCATCTAAATAAATTTGCGAATATTGTTGTTGTAATTCTGCCATTGTTTGCCAACCTTGGCGCATTAACTCTTCAGTACGGAAAACACTACAGCATTCAGTCATACAATCTTGGAATGCTTGACGAACTTGGTTAATGCGATATTTTCCTGATTGTTCTATTAAGGCTTGTATTTGTTGCTGGGCTTCTTCGACATAGGCGGACTCATTCACAGTAGGTAACTTACGATGCTGCACATATTGGGCCATGGCTGCCCCTGTACGTTTGCCATACACTATACATTCAAGCAGAGAATTACTACCTAGACGATTAGCACCATGCACAGATACACAAGCCGTTTCACCAGCAGCGAAAAAGCCTTCAACTAAATTATCACCACTGCTGCGAACTTGACCATCAGTATTAACTGGGATACCACCCATACAATAGTGATTTGTGGGGCGAATGGGTATAGGCTCAGTTACTGCGTCAACACCGACTAAGCGATGGGCTTCTTCCCAACAGAAGGGAACACGACTCATAATTTTTTCTTTCCCCATGTGTCGCAAGTCAAGATACACAAAAGGCCCCCCTGCACTACCGTCGGGATGAATACCACGACCAGCACGAATTTCGTAAGCGATCGCCCGTGATGTAATATCACGAGGAGCTAGTTCCATACGACTGGGTGCGTAGTTTTTCATAAAGCGATCGCCTTGACTATTAATTAAATACGCACCTTCTCCCCGGACAGCTTCCGAAATCAGCACTCCTACTGGATACAAACCCGTGGGGTGAAACTGCACAAATTCCATATCTTCTAAAGGTAAGCCAGCGATGGCAGTCATTGCCAAACCGTCACCTGTGGAAGCATAATCATTGGATGTTGTATTATAAACCCGACCATAGCCACCAGTGGCAAACATTACCGCCTTGGCACGTAACACCTCTATATGCCCATCTAACAAGTGAAACATCACCACACCCTTAACCTGACCTTCTGAAAAAATCAAGCGCATAACATACCATTCTTGATAAATGTGCACACCATAACGCCGCAAATTATTGACCAATTCGTGTAAAATAGCATGACCAGTTTTATCAGCAGCGTAGCAAGTGCGGTTGTGGGAATGTCCGCCAAAAGCGCGTTGAGCAATGCGACCATCAGGTAAACGCGAGAACAAAACACCCATGTGTTCCAAATCAATAACCACATTTGGAGCTTCTTGGGCGAGAATTGCCACTGCATCTTGGTCTGCTAAATAGTCAGACCCCTTGACCGTATCAAAAGCGTGTGATTCCCAACTGTCTTCTGAATCAACATTTTTCAGTGAAGCTGCCATCCCTCCTTGGGCTGCTACTGAATGGGAACGTATGGGATGAGTTTTAGCAACCACAGCAACATTTAAACTGGGGTCAGTGCGAGCAATTTCCACAGCTGCGCGACATCCTGCTAACCCACCCCCAACGATAATAACATCATGTTCTAGCATAATTAACCCTGTCTGCAATAAGTTTTTCTTCTATTCTAAAGATGCAAATCCCAAGATAAAAATAAATTCACCCAGGGTGTGAGAAGCTTTCAGATATTTTCCCAGAGAAAAAAAATGCCCTGCTGTTAACAGGGTGTAAAAATAAGATTTTGGAGATTTGTTATCAACACTCAAATCAGCTAGTTGCTTCCACTGGTTTTTGTTGAGAGATATTACCCGGTATCGGTTCAGTCCTAGTTCCTGGAGATACAGCTGTAAGTTCAATATGATTCAACAACGTAGTCACGAAGGCAAACAGTAAGAATGGGAACGATAAAAGAACTACAAGACCCACCGTTGCCAAAGCATACACAGGACGTTTAGCACCCATCAACGCCAAGGCCGAAGCCAAGCTAATAGTGATTGTAATTAACCAAATAATTATTTGACCATAGACATCACCAAAGGTCAGGGTACAGACAACCCGATATTTTTGAGTATTATTTTTGTCCATCATTCCATCATATTTTATATTTGCTTCAATTTTCTCCCATAGGTTCTACGTTAAAGCTATGTTTGGCTTGGAGTCAATTTCTCAATATTTTGGCAAAATTCGCAATATAACTTAAAAATTATTTTTTCAGAAACTGTAATTTACATCTCCTCCCTGTGCCTCAGTGATTTTGCTATGCTTAATGATACTTAGAGTTGTGATTATATTTGTTTAAGACTTGGTAATCACTCGGTTACAAAAGACTTATTTCTCCTGTACGAGATCAAATCTGATCATCTGAGTTTTGGTGAGTTATTGCCACAATGAGATTAGTTTCTGCTTATCAAACGATATTCTCCGGTTGACTAAATAAGATCCATTAGAACTTTTGTAGTAAAAATAACTTTTTTTTTTGTTAGCAATGCCCTAAAATCGAAGTCGGAAAAAAAATAGCCAGAACTTAACCCTATGTGAAGTCAAGGTTATACCCTATTTTCCAGGCAAAAGCAAAATTTAAACTACTGGGTAGTTTCTGAACTATAAAGTCAAATATAACTGAGGGGATCATCATGTTTATGTTCAGCAAATAATAAGTATAAGTTAATGGAATACCATTTTTATATTTTCTTTGTTATTTTGTATTTAACGGGACAGTTAATCATTATTCAGTGCGTTTTAATATAAATTAACTGAATTATTTACCAGCAAATTCTATGCAAATTACTCACTTTATGCTTGTCTTCGTTTTATTGATGACCACAATATAATTCACTGACATAGATTGCATGGTAAAGTTCTAAATTGCCAAACAATTTATCAATACAAGGAAGTCCTTGCTTAGAACTATGATTAAGACAAATAATCAGGATATTATCCTACCCGCTTTTATCAAATCTGTGGAAGTAGAAGCAAATCATCCAGAAGCTAGTCAAAATAAATCTACTAAATCGAAATTCCATTTACTTCAACCATTGCGTACAAGGCTAGACAACCTCGAAATTAAAAATCGTGAATTCGCTCATTTTCTTGCTAAGTTAATTCCGGCGCAGTGTCCTTTTGAGCGTAATATTATCCTATTTGGTCGTAAAATAGCTCATATTCCTCCTTTGTGTAAGCTGAACCCACTGTATGATCAATTTGTTGCCCTGCGATTTCGCGCTTTGTGTTATTTAGTAGACGAGTGTGGAGAAGACATTCAACCATACTACTAAATTAGAACCAAGAAAAAATAGCATGGAAATTAAAATTGATCATCAACCCAGTGAAGAGCATCTCAACAAGTTAGGTGTGTTCAAATGGCCAATATGGCAGAAACAAAGGTCTATATTTCCCTGGAATTATGATACACAAGAGACTTGTTATTTTTTGCTAGGTGATGTTATTGTTACCCCTGATGGTGGACAACCAGTGCAAATGGGTAAAGGCGATTTGGTCACTTTTCCCGCTGGAATGTCTTGTACATGGGAAATTATCAGCGATGTAAAAAAACATTATTGCTTTGATTAGTTAATAGTCAAAACTCACGAATTGATTTCTTGGTATTTTGGGTTGTTTGATTGTGTACAGTGCAAAAATTCCTAGAATGGATCAGATGTAAATTTAATACAAGGACAGGGGACATAGTAAGGCTGTGTCCCTGTGATTTTACTATATTAGCCAAATTTAGTTGTTGCCATCGCTTTGTTCCCGTTAGTTACATTGGCAATGACATATCATAGTTTATCAATGAGACTTGTTTAGGTAATTAAAATTAAGGATGGTGTGTTGTCCCCTAGCCCAACCCACCCTACAAAAAAGATTTGGAGTGATTTAATTATTACAATGCTACTACATTTAAGTACATGGCCAGAAGTTGAAGCTTATTTACAACAATCACGGGGTATTATTCTTCCTATTGGTTCCACCGAACAACATGGCCCCATTGGTTTAATTGGTACTGATGCTATTTGTGCAGAAGCCATCGCTCGTGGTGTCGGTGAAGCAACTCAGGGGATGGTTGGCCCTACAATCAATGTGGGCATGGCATTACACCATACAGCTTTTCCTGGGACAATTAGTCTCCGTCCTAGTACTCTAATTCAGGTAATACGAGATTATCTAACTTGTTTAGCTAAAGCAGGTTTTAGCAAGTTCTATTTTATCAATGGACACGGTGGTAATATTGCCACTCTCAAAGCTGCTTTTTCGGAAACTTACGCTCACTTGGAAGATTTGCAAATTAGCAATGCTGAACAGGTACAATGTCAACTTGCTAACTGGTTTATGTGCAGTTCTGTATACAAACTCGCTCAAGAATTATACGGTGACGAAGAAGGTTCTCATGCTACTCCCAGTGAAGTAGCTATCACTCAGTATGTTTATCCACAGGCTATTAAACAAGCATCCCTCTCATCGAAAGTTCCCAGTGGACACAGGATTTATAGTGCAACTGATTTCCGCAACCATTACCCAGATGGACGCATGGGTTCAAATCCCGGTTTAGCAAAACCAGAACACGGTAAGCAATTTTATGATCTCGCAGTCAAGGAACTTAGCAATGGATATTTAGAATTTTTGAACCCAGAATAGCATTTATTACATAAAACCAGCCCAGCAGTAAGGCAATGTGTTAAACTCCCTTCATCTCCTTCAGGACAATAAGCAGTGCAACGAGCTGGTTTTCTTGATTTCCATGATCGGTGGGAGTAGGAATGAGATGAGGTGAAAAATTACCAACAGCCTCAATTTCCTACTCTGGCAAAATCAGCTCTTAGCAATTCCTTCTTGACGAGCTGCTTGTTGTACAGCAGCTGCAACAGCAGCCGCAACCCGTTTATCAAAGACTGAAGGGATAATGTGTTCCCGATTCAAATCTGAAGGTTTAACTAAGGAAGCGATCGCATTGGCTGCTTCTAAATACATATTGGTACTAATAGTCTCAGCGCGACAATCTAAAGCACCACGAAATACCCCGGGAAAAGCCAAAACGTTGTTAATTTGATTGGGGTAGTCACTACGACCTGTAGCCATAACGGCTACAACTTTACTAACTAATTCTGGTTGAATCTCCGGAATCGGATTAGCCATAGCAAAAACAATTGGGTCTTTGGCCATTGCTTGTACCATTTCCGGTGTTAAAACTCCCGGTGCACTCACACCGATAAATACATCTGCGCCTTGCATTGCACCCCCCAGAGTTCCTTGGGCTTTAACAGCAAATTCTTGTTTTTCTGGGGTTAAGTCAGTACGGTTGCTAGAGAGAATTCCTTTGGAGTCACATATCCAAATTTTTTCCGCTCCAGCTTTGCGAAGTAACCGAGCGGTCGCTACACCAGCAGCCCCAGCACCGTTGATGACAATGCGGACTTCTGCTATTGACTTATTAACTACTTTTAACGCGTTAAACAACGCTGCCAAGGTGACAATAGCTGTACCGTGTTGGTCATCATGAAACACGGGAATATTTAGCTCTGCTCGTAATCTTTTTTCGATTTCAAAGCAACGAGGTGCAGCAATATCTTCTAAATTAACACCACCAAAAACCGGAGCGAGATTTTTCACAGTCCGCACAATGTCATCTGTGTCTTGGGTGTCAAGACAGATAGGAAAAGCATCAATCCCAGCAAATTCCTTAAATAGCATCGCTTTACCTTCCATAACTGGTAAAGCTGCACATGGGCCGAGATTTCCCAGCCCTAAAACAGCACTGCCATCTGTAACAATAGCTACAGTATTTTGTTTAATGGTGAGGTTGTAAACTTCTTCTGGATCTTGAGCGATGGCAGTACAAATTCTCCCTACTCCTGGGGTATAGGCCATTGCTAAATCAGAAACACTATTTAAGTGAATACGACTAGTAATGCTAATTTTACCACCACGATGCAAATTAAAAGTGCGATCATATACACTGAGTAACTTAATATCTGGCAATGCTTTCACTGCTTGGACAATAGTCTCAGCATGTTCAGTACTAGCCGCATCCACAGTAATATCCCGGGTAGACTGATGGCGAGTTTGCTCAATCAAATCAATTTGCCCCAAATTACCACCACTGGCAGCGATGGACTGGGTAATTGATGCTAACATCCCCACACGGTTGGGAATTTGCAAACGCAAGGTCAAACTAAAACTAGAATTAGGAGTTAGCTTCGTCATTGTAATTTTTGACTTCAAGCTTTAGATTTTATATCGAATTTTTCTTAAATCGTAGCCATCGCCTGAAGAAAGTTGTAAACTTTACTTCTATTTACCAAGAATCCCACAACTTACGGCCGTGGGATCATCAAAATAGTGAGTAAGTCAGGCATTATCGGCGGAACGAGACCTCCATAAACTATAAATTCTCCAAATAACTCAATAAGTCTGCCATTTCTTGAGCGCTAGGTTGAAACTTTGGCATTGGGGGTGTTTCGCCGCTAATCACTTGGTGGATCAACTTATATCTTGACTTGCGCTTGGAAACCCCTTGCAAACTTGGGCCGACTAGCCCATCTGCTTCTAGTCCATGACAACCAGCACAGTTAATTTGAAAGATAGCATTTCCTTGTACTATATCTCCTTTGAGGGAAAGCACATTCTTAACATAAGGGTCAGAAGCTCTAACCATTTGAACACCAAAAATGCCCAAAGGAGCTGCTAGCAGCATCACCGCAGCCAACAAAGCGATCCACTGTATGCGAGTTTTTGGTTTGGTAATCTGGTTATTCAAAAGGTTTGCCGTCAAAGTCAAGTTTACTAAAAGTTTTTTATTTCCTACACATAGCTTAAAAGTTCTTGATGGTGTCTGCAAGCACAAATGATAATTTTTTTGTGATCATTGCTCAGAGAAAAACATTGTCAAATAAGGGATTCATCCCCAATTTGGTAGAATTAAGAACGGAAAGGAATGTTGAATATTTGCAAACAGGAGACTTAAAGTGGTTGAACCCCTGCTCTCAGGTATTGTCCTCGGTCTGATTTTTGTCACCCTTGGTGGGCTATTTTACGCTGCTTACAAGCAATACAAGCGTCCTAACCAGTTGGGGGGTTAAAATTTCTTTGTAGAGATGCGTTTAAACGTATCTCTACAGAAGGTTGTTGTCTTTAGTTGCCAAATATAAACAGGGTAAATCTGATTTTTATTGGGATGCTAACCTTGACCCTATTCAACCCAAGGGTAATAACCAGATACGAGATACCATCAACAAGGCAACTAGATTGAATGACTAGATAGAAAATATACTTATTGGCTGGAATGAAGGACAAAAGTCAATGCCAATTCAGGTAAAGCAAATAATCATAACTTTGTCCCAATTTCAACAGCTAGGATAATTCAAAGATTAAAGGAATTAGCCGGTGAATATGGTATTGTTGTTAGCGCAACAGAAGAAGGGTATACTTCAGAAGCATCTTACCTAGATGACCACAACCTCTCAACCATGGCGAAAAAACCCTAGGATGGAGGAAACCGTCAGGACAAACGGTAAAGCGTGGATTACATAAATCTACAATGGAATTATTAACTTCCGCAGATGAGACTGGTGCTGCAAACATCTTGAAAAAAGTAGCCACACAGCTAGATTTAGCTCTAGTTGAGGTGGGTGGCGCATCCTTGACTCGGCCAAAGCGATATCACTTGCTTAAGAGGTTAAATAAATCATATCGTAAACGTTGGCTAGCATGGCTTTAACCTGGGTAGCAACATCAGTTTAGAATCACAGAGGATTCCATCCAGGGGAGAAATCAAAGAAAGTTAGCGCCGTATTACCGTAAACCTTCTCCCGGCAAATTTCCCAATGGGGAATTACGGGCGCTATCCATCCTTCGGGATGATGTTCTACAGCTATTTCACCGTTAACAGCCAATAAATTATGATGGGCGATGGCCTCCAAAACTGGCTGATACAATCCACTAGCATAAGGCGGATCAAAGTAAATTCTGTCAAATTCCTGCCCTGATAAGTTTTTTAACTGCTGGGTCACATCTCCTCGCAAGACTTGCCATTTTTGTTCACTATTAGCTACTTGTTGCCAATTTTGTTCAATAATAGCACACGCGCGTTTTGACTTTTCAATTCCTACTACTAAACAAGCCCCTCTACACAAAGCCTCTGCACCCATGGAACCGCTACCAGTACATACATCTAACCACCGACAATTTAAAATTGTTCCTTGCCAAATATTAAACACTGCCTCCCTTACCCGCGCACTGGTCGGTCTAGTATCTTGCCCAGGTAAAGTTTTTATCTGACGATTTCCGTAAATTCTCAATGTCATTGCTCATTAGCCACTAGTCATTTATCATCAGTCAGGAAAAAAACATGACAAAGGAGAAACAACAAACGATAAAATTACAAACTAAAAGTGAAATTAAGCAGCAATTTTTTCCCGGACTTGAGCTACAAAATTAGACAAAATTTGTAACCCTATATTAGAAGACTTTTCTGGATGGAATTGTACTGCTGTCAAATTTTCACAAGCGATAGCAGCTGTGATAGTTTGAGTTCCGTGGGTAACGGTTGCTGCTCGCACCTCCGGATCACTGGGGTCAACATAGTAAGAGTGAACAAAATATACCCAAGGCTCAGATGGTAAATGCTCCCACAAAATGCTTTTTGGTTGCGTGAACTCCAATTGGTTCCATCCCATGTGAGGGATAGTAATTCCTGGTTCTGGTCGAAACCGCCGCACTGTTCCGGACACAACTCCCAGTCCTGGTTGAGTACCCTCTGCGCTGGATTCAAATAAAATTTGCAATCCCAAACAGATACCTAAGAAGGGTTTACCAGATGAGATCGTATCTTTAATAGGTTGTTCTAAACCACGGGAGCGCAGATTTTGCACAGCGGGATCAAATGCCCCCACTCCAGGTAATACAACTGCATCTGCTAGCGACAAATCTTTAGCAGAATGAGTAATGTGAGGAGTTGCTCCAGCTTTTTCTAAACCTTTGCAAACTGAATGCAAATTTCCCATATCGTAATCTACGACTGCAATGACTGGCATTGACCTACTCCTTGTAAATGTATTATGGAGGGTATTTCTATTCTAAATAATATTTCTTATGGCGAAAAGAATACTATTAACTTCCTTTGACACTTGGTTGAGGGATCAACAGTCAAATTCTGCCAATGACTTATTACTGGAAGTCAGCAAACTTGGCGCCCTCCCTCATGATTTGAAATTTTTACGCTCCTTACCTGTGAATGTAGATCTAGCAAGTTGCCAAGTAATTCAAAAAATTGTTGAACTTCAACCCGATTACATCATCTGTTGTGGTATGGCTGCTAGTAGGACAAAACTAAGTCTAGAAGCCATTGCTAGCCGTGGGGAAAGTATTTTGCATACATCTATTAATTTGGAAAAATTAGTAGCAGGAGCAACAGCAATTGAGATTAGCCACGATAGCGGTAAATTTGTTTGTGAAGGTCTTTACTATTCAGTTTTGGATTACTTGTACCACAATCAGCTTCCCTCACAATGTATTTTTGCCCATATTCCAGTGTTAAACCCAGAAAATTTGCCATTGATATTAGCTGATTTCTTATTAATTATTGACAATCTGGCACTTTGATCAAGTTTTGTCCGTCTGTAAGGGTAAGAAATTTACTCAATGTCATGTTACAATTATTACTAAATAACATAATTGCCCAATCCACACCGGCACCGCAAGAAGTAGTACACCAGCAAGAAGTTCGACCTTTACCAGGAAAACTCAATACCGTGCCTGTTTTTAACAGCAATAGTCCAGAGTTGGTATTAAAAGAAGGAATTTTACTTTCTACTTTTCCAGCCAGCGGCAAAAAGGTAACACAAGCCCACCTAAATTATGGCTTTCAAGGACGATTCGATGTTTTTGCCCACCACGTTGCTAGGGCTGAACCACCCGAAGATTTAAGATCGCTGCATCTGGGAATTATGTTGCATAACCCTGGACCTCAACCACTAACAGTCAATATTTTGCAAGCAGCAAGTTATTTAAGTCAACCAGATGCACCATTTATTCAATTACCACCCCTCAGTCCAAATATTTTAGGTAATATTTTTGCGGGGCCAGGCGATCGCGCCACATCTGATGTATTAAGGGGAAGGCGACAAGACATTTTCCCCCCCCAAATTCTCATTCCCCCAGGACAAAATCAGATGTTATTAAATTTGCCCATACCAGTAAAAGAACTAACACCACCTTTAAATGGTCGGTCTACATTGATGCGACTGCAAACTAGTGGCAAAGTTTATGCAGCTAGTATGGCTTTATTTGCCCGTCAAAATGCTGATGGTACTGAACGTGCCCCAACTTTAGCAGAGTGGGAAAACTTACTTAATAACGGTGAATTGTCAACTCCACGGGATAAAGTTCCTACACCTTTAGAAAAAACTGACCAACCGAGAATTTATGGACGTGTAGCAGGAGTCGCTCAAGGTTCTCTGTGGAAATCTTTAGTCGTAGATAATCCCCAAGCTCAATACTTAACAATTCCCCAAAGTGGAGGAGCATTTTCCTATCCTTTGAGTAGCCTCCATGGTGGTACTTTAGGCACAAATCAAATTCAAACCGCCCCCATGTTGGTACGTTATCCTGATACTGCTTACGCCGCCCATGGGAACTACGGCATTCAATACAGTTTGCAATTGCCACTACATAATCACACCGGAAGTCATCAAACAGTGAGTGTATCTCTACAAACACCAATCAAAGAAAATAATTTACTAAAGCAAGGATTACGCTTTTTCACAACAACAGCCCCGCAGGTATTTTTCCGGGGAACAGTGCGGGTACGTTACACAGATGACCAAGGTCACCCACAAACTCAGTTTACTCATTTAGTACAAAAAAGAGGTCAACCCGGGGAACCCCTGGTCTTATTAAATATGCCACCAGGCCATCGCAGATTAGTTGAAGTAGACTTAATTTATCCGCCAGATGCCACACCACCCCAGGTATTAACAGTATCAACTCAATAGTCAATATCTCCATTTCGCCAAAACCCCCACAGGCTCAAAGTCTGTAGGTTTAATTACGTATTGTCTTGGTTTTCTTCGGCAATTAAGTTAAATGCTCTCTTTTGAGAGTGAGTGGGGTATAATCCAGAGGAAATTTTTACTGTTACCGATACGGGTTAAGGATGGAAGCAAATTTTCTCACAGCCATTTTTCTGCCCATGGCCTTGTTTATCATTATGCTAGGCATGGGTTTATCCTTGACCCTGGAGGACTTTCAACTAATTGTTATCTATCCCAAAGCCGTGGTAATTGGCTTGGTGGCGCAGTTAATCATGTTGCCAATTGTGGGCTTTGGTATTGCCTCACTGTTTCCCCTTGACCCCCAATTAGCGGTAGGTGTGATGATTTTAGCTGCCTGTCCGGGTGGTGCTACTTCTAACATGATTACTTTTTTGGCAGGGGGAGATGTCGCTCTTTCTGTGACGCTCACAGCTATCAGTAGTTTAATTACAGTTTTTACCATTCCTCTAGTAGTCAATTTCTCAATGCAGACATTTTTGGGAGCAGGAACAACAATAGAGTTACCTTTGTTAAACAGCATTTTGCAGATTGTGGTGATGACACTTGTACCAGTATCAATTGGGATGGTAACTAGGGGGTATGCTGCCGGAATAGCAGAGAAGGTAGATAAACCTGTCAAGTGGTTGTCTTTATTTTTCTTGGCGGTGGTGATTGCTGGGGTGCTGCTGCGAGAAAGAAATAATGTTATTTCTTATGTGATTGATGTCGGATTGGTGACTTTAATATTGAATTTGCTGACAATGGCCTTAGGTTTTGGCATCGCCACTTTAACTCGTTTAGGAGAAAAAGCCGCGAGGGCAATTACAGTAGAAGTAGGAATTCAAAATGGCACTTTAGCCATAGCCATTGCTTCTTCGCCTACATTGCTTAATAGTCCCACAATGGCTATTCCTGGGGCCATTTACAGCTTAGTAATGTTTGGGACTAGTGCTGGATTTGCTTGGTGGGCTAGTCATCGCCAAAGCTTGTCAAAAGCATCAACTTTAGGAAAATAATATGTCTTGGATCGAATTAAATCTCGATACAACCCATGAAGCGGTTGATTGGGTTTGTACCTTGCTAGCTGAAACTATTGATATTAATGATGTTTATATTACCAAATATGACCAACTAACAGGGGCTAATTCTCAGTGGACATTTACAGTTCGTCTATATGTAGCCTACGATGTCAACGCCGGGAGACGTGTAGAAAAAATTGTCAACCTCCTTTCGCCTTTGCATAGAACTGGAATGACAACAGCAGTTGAAAAAACTATTGTTAGAGAAAAAATCACAGATGTACCGCAGTCAATCATACATTCAATAGGAGAAAGATTTGTTGTATTAAATTCTGATAAACCTAATCAATGGGAAATACCAGACAAAATCAACTTAAAACTCCAGAGAACTTCAGCCTTTGGTAGCGGCTTACATCCTGCAACTATTCTGACCCTGCAACTACTGGAACGGTATGTTGTCCCTAATATGCGGGTGCTAGACCTTGGCTCTGGTTCAGGGATTTTGAGTGTAGCAATGGCAAAGCTTGGTGCCCATATCTTAGCGCTAGATAATGATACTCTTGCTGTACAAGCGACTCAAAAAGCTGTATGTCTTAATGGTGTAGAACAGCAAGTCGAGGTAATGTTAGGTAGTCTAGGATGTGGCAGTGACTTGGGGCATTGGATGGGTGGAAACACGGTTGACTATGTACCAAAAATTGAACCAGAAAACACATTTGATTTAATTGTCGCCAATATACTGGCACGGGTACATATTAACCTTGCCCATGACTTCCGGCGATCACTGCGTCAGAATCAACCACACACAGGAGTACTAATTACAGCTGGATTCACGACAGATCATGAAGAAAACGTAATTAAAGCCTTGAACACAGTAGGATTCGAGACCACTGATTGTGAACGATTAAATGAATGGGTTGCCCTTGTCCATAAATATAATTCTTGACAGTGCCGCACAAAACCCAGACAAGTCTAGACACTTATTTCTTACATCAATAGCACCACGGGAACGGTTATCCCTCAATCAGCTTTCACAATAAAATCGCCAAAGCCACGGAACCAGTGGGCTTTAGGCAGTGGAAGAACTGCCATGGAGCCAATAAATTCGCTCCCAATAACTAACTATGATGCGGATATTCTATATATCTTTTAATAACATCTGCTGAAACTTGACCAGCAGTAGAGTAAAAACAACTATTAGTCCACAAACTAGGAAGTTTAAGTAACCCAGGAAATTCTCGCCTAAGTGAATAAGCTACTAACCTTTTGACAAAGGTAGCGGTGATGCTAGGAATTGACGTTGGCGGAGTCCGTGGGGGCTGTTTAACTCAGCATAACAAAGTTCGTTTATGGACTCTTCAGAAATCTCCGGTTTTCTAAACCGGCGAAGCTTAAAGCTTGAACTGCTCTAAGTGAATGCGAGGATTGTAGGTACGCATAGCCCGAATTTTTTCATAATATTCCCGCTCTTGTGGGCTGAGGTCTTTTGGTGGTACGATGGCAACCCTCACCAACTGGTCGCCACGTCCACCTTTAGCTAAAGGCCAACCCTTGCCCCGCAACCGGAGACATTGACCAGAACGCACTCCCGCTGGTAACTTTACATTCACCGCACCATCAGGTGTGGGGACATCAATAGAAGCTCCTAAAGCAGCTTCATCTGGGGTAATGGGAACCTCACAAGCAATATTATCACCTTCAAATTGAAAAAACGAATGTGGTTGCAGTTCAACTTTTAAGTATAAATCACCCCTTTGTTGAGACGCGGGGTTTAATTGACCTTTACCACGCACCCGCAGCCGAGTACCAGTTTTAGCACCAGCCGGGATGCGAACTTCAATGGTTTCATTACCCAAACTAAACCGCTTTTTAACACCAGTAAACCCTTCGCTAAAACTTAAATTAATTGCCGCTTCTGTGTCTTGGGCAGCACCCCTACCTACATCTTGAAAGCCAAAATCATTAAAGCCACCATAACCACTAGGTCTACCTGTGGAACTACGATAAGAGTAGCTTTGCGGTCCACCACGAGGGGTAGGACCACCAAAACGCCCTAATAACTCGTTAACAAATTCGTCGAAACTACCATATTGACTAAAATCAAAGCCACCCATATCCACACCCGTACCACCAGATGGGAAACCTTGGCCAACTTGTTTCCAGTATTGACCGAATTGATCATACTTCTTGCGCTTATCCACATCTGACAACACTTCGTAGGCCTCATTCACTTCTTTAAACTTAGCTTCCGCCTGCTTGTTACCTGGGTTGACATCAGGATGATATTTACGGGCTAGTTTACGAAAGGCTTGTTTAATTTCTTCCGGACTGGCAATTTTACTGATTCCTAAAATTGCGTAATAGTCTTTAAAGTCAGTTGCAGCCATCTACCAGCCTCCCATAAAAATTTATGCTATGTTTTTTTCCTAAAACCTGGGCTTGGTTTTTTCTGAACAAAATCCCAGCCCCAACAAACTCTGATTTTAAATTAACAGAGATTACAGAAATTCAAGTGTGGTTCCCGCTTACTACACGAGTGCAATTTCCGTACCCCCTCTTGTCAGGAAAACAAATCAAGTCATCTATTCCTTCTTCAAAGCTAGGGGGTGCATCCCGGAGCTGACGATACATACGCCAAATGATTTTTGGGGGGACCTGGCGCTCACGCTTTTGATTGCGTGCTAAACATAGCCAAACAGGCGTTTTTACCCACAAACCTATAATTTGCCTAAAACCTGCCTCGCGAGCTAAAGCTATAACTTCACGGCGCTGGCGTCTTTGGGCATTGGTGGCATCAAAAATTGTTGTTTTATCTGCGGCTACTGCTTGTTGAAATTCCCGTTTTACTTCTCGCCAAATCAACAGCCACGGACCCTGAGTTGCTTCGGAACCAAAAAGCTGCCCCCGAATTGCATCCGTTGAAATCAACTGCATTTGGGGGCATTGTGCCATTAGTTGTTTTGCTAAAGTTGACTTACCACTACCAGGAAGACCAATTAGCAAAAATAGTTTGGTCACTTGTTCTATATCCTTTGCAAGTGGTTAATTAGTACTGATCACTAACCCATGACCAATCGAAAGTCAAAAGTCAAAAGTCAAAAAAGTATATTCTTGCCAATGACTAATGACTAATGACTAAATTATAGTTCCGTCAGGAATTACCGCATTTTTCAGCACTACAACAATGCCACTACGGATGTAGAAGCCTTGATTTTCTCGTTCTGCTTCTTGGATGTTATCTTTATTGACAATTTTTACATCCTGACCAATACGAGCATTTTTGTCAACAATAGCACGGCGAATCACCGTATCCTTACCAATACCCACAGGAATATCTCCTTTTTCTAAGCTGCATTGACGTTCTACAAAAGGTTGATAAAAGTCTGCCCCCATGATCAAAGATTCTTCAATTAAACAACCAGATTCAACCCGCGAACGTACCCCTAAAACTGAATGATGAATGCGGCAATCTTTGACAATGCAACCTTCGCCAATAATTGATTCTGTTACATGGCAATTTAAAAGTTTACTCGGAGGTAAATAGCGAGCGCGAGTGTAAATTGGTGCTTCTTCGTCGTAAAAGCTAAAGGGTGGTAAAGGTTGTTTTGTTAATGCTAAATTGGCATGATAAAAAGCATCAATTGTCCCAATGTCTTCCCAGTAATCATCAAACAAGTAAGCTTGGATATTATGATCTTTGCTGGCATGAGGAATAATTTCCTTGCCAAAATCTGTACTTTCTAAAGATTCTTTCAACAAATTCATCAAAACATCTTTTTTAAACACATAAATCCCCATAGAGGCGATGTATGGTTGTTTTTGGGCTTGTTCTGCGGATAATCCCAGTACAGTTGTATCAACCTGCATTTTTTCCAATGCCTCGCCTTTGGGTTTTTCGCTAAAGTCAATTACTCTACCAGAATCGTTAATTTTCATTAAACCAAAGTCTGAAGCACGGCTTTGATCTATAGGGATTACCGAAAGAGTAATATCAGCATTAGTCTCCCTATGACGCTGGATAAACTGGCGGTAATCCATCCGGTATAAGTGATCTCCTGAGAGAATTAAATAATCTTCTGCATCCCATTCGTTAAATAGCCACAAATATTGACGCACAGCATCGGCAGTACCTTGGAACCAATTGGGGTTTTCCGGTGTTTGCTGTGCAGCTAGCACTTCCACAAACCCTTCGTTGAAACCGGTAAAATTGTAGGTACGGGCTATGTGGCGGTTCAGGGATGCTGAATTGAACTGTGTCAGCACATAAATTTTGAATATTTCAGAATTGATACAATTACTGACAGGAATATCTATTAAGCGGTACTTGCCTGCCACTGGTACTGCTGGTTTAGCACGTAGTTTAGTGAGCGGATAAAGACGAGTACCCGCACCACCACCGAGAATAATTGCTAATACTTTTTTCACAAAATTTCTCCCAATTGCCTTTCAACTCTCACATTCAGTTTAGGACTGTCTGAGACTACTGGTAAGGGGGGATCACAGATTAATCATTAGTTAACTTTACACAATGTTGCCTTTGACGGATTAATACTTAGTAAATATGTAGTAAAATTTACTAATTTTTATAAAAATTGAGTGTATTTTTATTACTCAGTACATACTCACAAAGTCTCTATAAAAAGGTTCCTGAATACTTATTTGGTAAAATCAGCTACTAGTAATTTTAGAGACATTTAATCTATACTGCACTCAAAGGTAATTCTCAACCCACCCCACGAACAAACTATCAAAATTTTCACCCTTGATTACCTATCAAGATGCAGATTATAGAAATGGGGAACTCTAAAAGAGCCAGAGTTGACAATCTCATCAGCCAGAAATCTAAATAAGCTAATATTTGCCACAATCACTCACTCGTAAAGGTCTAAAAATTAGTTCATGGACATTCAAACACCAGACTGGGTTAAACACGCGGTTTTTTACCAAATATTTCCAGATCGCTTTGCGAGAAGCAAGCAGCCCCACAAACGACTGTTACCTAATGCCCCCTGGGAAGATTGGCAGGCAATGCCCACACTCCAAGGTTACAAAGGCGGCGATTTATGGGGCATTATTGAGCAGTTAAACTATATCCAGAATTTAGGAATTAACGCAATTTACTTTACTCCCATCTTTCAATCAGCGAGTAATCACCGCTATCACACCCACGATTATTATCAGGTCGACCCATTACTAGGAGGTAATGAGGCTTTTAAAGAATTGCTAGACGCAGCTCATCAACGCAATATCAAAGTTGTCCTCGACGGAGTGTTTAACCATGCTAGTCGGGGCTTGTTCTTTTTCCACGATATTTTAGAAAATGGACCTCATTCTCCTTGGTTAGATTGGTTTAAAATCACAGGTTGGCCTCTTGCACCTTACACAGGAGAATTACCCGCCAATTACGAGAGTTGGGGAGGCAATCGTGCCTTGCCGGTTTTTAACCACGATAATCCGGAAGTACGAGAATACATCATGGAAATTGCCGAATATTGGCTTAAATTTGGCATTGATGGTTGGCGGTTAGATGTACCGTTTGAAATAAAAACAACTGGTTTTTGGCAAGAATTCCGCCATCGCATCAAAGCCATCAATCCCCAAGCCTATATTGTCGGGGAAGTTTGGGGAGATTCCCGTCAATGGCTAGATGGCACTCAATTTGATGGTGTAATGAATTACTTATTTGCCGGGCCGACAATTGCCTTTACGGCAGGCCATCGCGTAGTTTTAGAACAAGTGCAAACCCGCGATTATAAACCTTACCCGCCTTTATTTGCTCCTGAGTACGCCGTAAAAATTCAGGAATTACTGCAACTTTATCCGTGGCCAATTCAACTGACACAACTAAATCTACTAGCAAGTCACGATACAGCCAGATTAATCACCATAGCAGAGGGTGACTTAGCTACTGTAGAACTAGCCACTTTACTGTTACTCACTTTTCCCGGTGCCCCCAGTATTTATTATGGTGACGAAGTTGGATTACCTGGGGGCTTAGATCCTGATTCACGCCGTGGTTTCCCTTTAGAAGCCCATTGGAACCAAGAAATTCTCAACACACACCGCCAACTAGTTAGTGTTCGCCACCAATACCCAGCTTTGCGTACAGGGGATTATCAAGTCCTATTCGCCCAGGCAGAACTATACATTTTTACCAGAACTTTAGAAACAGAGGTGTTGATCATTGCCGTTAACACTGGTACCGCATCAGCAACAACAAATCTGGATACTGCCACACTGTCCACTCAACCCAAACACCTTGTGTATGGATCCGGGGAATTTGAGTGGTATGGTGAACAACTTTCGTTAACTCTCCCGCCACGTACTGGCTGTATTTTGGGTTGATTTAACCTTTAGCCTCCAGCAACCACGCCTGGCATTAACACAGTGTCAATTCCATGAATTACACCATTATTGGGCGGTTATATCAGTTTTCAGCACATGAGCATCACAAAGTGCAGAAAAACTGCAAACCTCTATCAACAGAGACAAAACTGCTAAACTGGGGATTAACCTCATGAACCACCGACTATGCTAAAGCGTTCCAAGTTCGAGACAACCCAGTCTCAAATCATGTATCGTGCCGAGGATTTGATTAGCGCAGCCTCAAATCGCTACCGCATTACAGTTCAGGTGGCAAACCGTGCGAAACGGCGGCGTTATGAAGACTTTGACACCCCAGCCGAAGATGTAATGATGAAGCCAGTACTCAGGGCAATTATTGAAATGTCCGATGAACTAACTCAGCCAGAAATTATTGGCGAACTATAATCTAACTTTTGCAAAGGTAAGGATGAGCAAGAACTTATCGTTCATTCAATCCCCAGGAAAACCTTGGCAAACACTCACTGCTTTGATAGTAGTGGGTTCCTTTGTCTGTAATTTTGGTGTAATTGTTAAATCAATACCAACAATATCAACCAACTTATTTGGCATTAAACCTGCCCTCGGGCAAAGAATTAGCCCTGGCGACATTTGGAAGCAAGTCTATCAGAAATTGCCGGATTTACCAAAAGAAAATCACTACATCAGTAAAGAAACAGGACAAATTGCCGAAAATAACACCTTAGCCAGTCGCCTCATTACCTATCACATTTACAAAAAAGGACGCGCTCCCAATTATCGCTTTGATTGGAAACTCACCCTAGCTGATTACCTTAACGCAAATGAAATTATGTATGATCATTCCTATCCTGGTCATGACACATTACGACAAAACCCACTAGAAGGCGATCGCGCAGTAATTAGCAAGCTTAACCGCCAACAAAGAAACACCCTAGTCCAAATCTTAACCGATATCTTTAACCCCAACCCCCACACCAAGTAGTGCACAACCGCTCAAATAAAAAACCCCTGCGCTCCTTTAGGTTTTTCAAATCAACTCATGGAACAATTCATCAAAAGCGGTGCTGGTTGGCAAATAGGCTGGAATGCCAACGCACCGGAATTTAAAGGATTAATAGGCACAGATGATTGGGCAACAGAATTAACCGAAGCCGAATTAAATGATTTTTGCCGACTATTCGCCCAGTTAGCAGAAAGCATGAAACAACTCGCAACTGAATTAATGGATGAAGAAAAAATCGCCTGTGAAGCCGAAAGTGATTTATTATGGGTAGAAGTAGAAGGCTATCCCCAAGCCTACACCCTGCGCTTAATCCTGAATACAGGACGGAGAGTGGAAAGCAAATGGGATACAGCCGCAGTGCCAGAGTTACTACAAGCCTCTGCAACGTTAAAGGCTTTTTGAGCAAACTTTCTCTCAATCACCCCTTGATTATTTTAGGGGTTTGCAGTAGAATGGTAATTCTGAACCGGGGCGTAGCGCAGCTTGGTAGCGCGCCACTTTGGGGTAGTGGAGGTCGTGGGTTCAAATCCCGCCGCTCCGATAGACAAAAGACCCTTCCTGCCCATCTTTTCCAAAAGATGGGCGGGTTTTTCAATTTTTTCAACCTTCACTCAAAATATCACGGTGCATTAACGCGCGATCAACTAAAGATAAAATTTGCTCAGATGATAGCCCATGGCCATTAGCATAATGTTCTATCCAAGTTTTGCTAATTACATTGGGGTCATCTGGTAAACTCGTTAAATCCCACCCAGGCATATCTAATTCTTCCATGAGCCGATTTACTTTGGGGTCGTAGCTGATAGCAAAACAACGACAGCCTTCAGATGCAGCCATAATTAAACTGTGTAGACGCATCCCAATGGCCATTTCCACACCCTGATAAACACCTTTTAGTAATTGCGGATCTTCTAAAAGCAGAATTTTACACCCGTCTTTTAATTGCTGTTCAATGACTTGGGCAATTGCTAAGTCTTCACACTTTTGAAATGGCAATAGCAAAATAAAAACCTGGGTTGCTTTTTGAAAGTCCACTAAAGCGCGAATCAAATTAGCTAAACGTTTTTGCGTGAGTTGACGATGATTTCTCAAAGTCACAGCAACCCTCGGTCCTGGTAAATCCCACAGTTTAGGTACTGGCTTACTTACCAACGCCCAAACAGGATCAGGAGCAACCAGACAAGGAATTTGCCAATCAGCTAATAAAACAGCACTAGCGCCATCCCGGACACTCACTTTGGTACAACATCCAAAGGAATATTTTGCCAACAAGCGAGTTTGTGCCCCTAACAACGGGCCAATACCTTGGGCCCAAGCTACAGTTTTTAAACCCATTTTTTGAGCCAATACCATCAGCAACACGTAATAAAATGGACTTATGGTACTGGTGACATCTTGAATTAAGCTTCCACCGCCCCAAATAAAAATATCGCAAGAGCGCAGAGCTCGTAATACAGCTAAAATAGCCATGCGATTGTGAGACTCTACACCATAGCGATAGCTTGTTTCCTTGGGATTACCAGAAAGCACCACAGGTGTTATGTGAGGTGGTAACATTTGCAAAAGCGTCGCTAACAAAGCCTCATCACCACCATTACCCTTACCGTAATACCCAGACAACAACGCCCGCATCTTCGCCATTTTAAACTTATAATCTTAAAGTTAATAATTTCAAGTCATTCGATTTTAAATTACTTATGCACGCTCTTTCTATTCCTACCTGGATTATTCACATTTCCAGCGTTGTTGAGTGGATTGTCGCCATTTGGTTAATTTGGACTTACGGCGAACTCACTGGCAACCACACATGGTGGGGACTATCTTTTGCTATGTTACCAGCATTAGTCAGTGCCATGTGTGCCTGTACCTGGCATTATTTCGACAATCCCGCATCTCTAGAATGGCTAGTAACACTGCAAGCCAGCATGACCTTAATTGGGAATTTTACACTTTGGGCAGCTGCAGTATTGATTTGGCGTTCTACGAAATCAGAAGATACAGTCGCACCCCAAAGCATGGAATCTAAATTATGATCACCAAAGAAACCCTATTTGCTCTTTCCTTATTTCCTTATTTGGGTTTCTTGTGGTTCATTAGCCGCAGTCCACAAATGCCACGGTTAGCCTTATATGGATTTTATGGCACTCTTGTATTTGTTGCCATCACTATTCCGGCGGGAATCTACGCTCAACTGCATTATAATCTTTCCTTAGCTAATGTAGATTGGTTACACGGCAGTGCAGAAGTATTTTTAAGCCTTTCTAACATTTTGCTGGTAATGGGCTTCGCCCAAGCCGTTAGAAAATCAAGTTAGCTAAACAAGTGATGCTAGGGCGAACATTACCAGCTTGTTTGCCACTCTTGAGCCGTTTTTTGACTTCTTTTATAATGGAGAAAGAGGCATTGTTGAATTTGAATGTGAAAACTCTGATTCTCCCCACCTCTACCCCTCTAAGTGATACAAAGTCAAATATTGACTGTGATCAGAATTCATGAAGAACGGAATAAATAAATGGACGTAATTCCAGCTATTGATTTACTAGAAGGTCGCTGTGTACGACTTTATCAAGGAGACTATCAGCGATCGCAAGTTTTTAGTGAAAAACCAGTTGATATTGCAAAACAGTGGGTTGACCAAGGCGCAACCAGATTACATTTAGTCGATTTAGACGGTGCGAAAGCAGGTAAAGTAGTTAACCTCAATGCAATAGAAGCCATCGCTGAAGCCGTACCCGTACCCATTGAGGTTGGCGGTGGATTACGCCATCCCACGAGCATAGAGCAAGTATTTAATTTAGGAGTACAGTGGGCAATACTCGGTACAATTGCCGTAGAAAAACCCGAATTAGTCCAAGAACTTTGTCAAGAATTTCCGGGAAGGATTATCATTGGAATAGACGCTCGTAACGGATTAGTAGCGACTCGTGGTTGGTTAGAAACCTCCGAAGTTTTAGCCACCCAACTAGCCCTAGAAATGCAAGAACTCGGCGCAGCAGCTATCATTTACACAGACATTCACCGCGATGGTACACTCATAGGCCCCAACTTAGAAGCCTTACGACAACTTGCTGCCAAAATTTCCATTCCCATTATTGCCTCCGGGGGAGTGAGTTCTGTAAGTGATTTATTAAGTTTATTAGCCTTAGAAATGCAAGGCGTAACAGGTGTTATCGTTGGTCGAGCCTTATATACTGGCGATATTGCCCTTAGAGAAGCATTACGCGCCATCGGACCGGGACGTATTCAAGATATTCCCCCCAACGTAGACTCTACCTTTGCTTGACCAACAATCAAACCAGGTAATTCAGCCGTGACAGCGACAACAGCAAACAACTCAACTATTGTTTTTCCTCTGTCTCCGTTAATTCGGATCACACTATTGACTTTATACATAGCACTCACCCTCCCATTACCTTTTTTATCTAAGGTAACAGCAGCCCCCATACCCCCAGTATTATTGTGGGTAGGAATTAGCATTGGTTTTGTGGGCTTATATGCAGTCCTAAGTGAACGAGTGATTGTAAATGACCAAGGAATTCAAGTGACTTATCCCGCCTGGGTTCCTCGTTTTTTTCGTAAGGGTTGGACTTTACCATGGTTAGATGTTAAAGAGTTAAAACCCCGTTCCACCAGTCAAGGCGGACTAGTTTATTATTTCGTCAGTCAGGACGGAAAAGCCTACCTATTACCAATGCGTGTAGCTAGATTTTCTCCCTTACTCAAGACAGTACAAGCAAAAACAGGAATTGATACCACAGGTGTTCGCACCTTAGCGCAACCCTGGATGTACATGATTTTGTTGGGATTTACCCTGCTATTGTTGTTGGTAGATGCATGGACTATCAACACAGCATTGATCATGGGGAACTGAAAATTTTTTCCCTAGTCCCAACATCTAATCCTTTATTCAGGTTGAAATTGGAAAATCACACCACAATAATACCCCAATTGAAGCTAGAACAAGTTAATTTACTAGCAAAGCTCAAACCCCAACTTCAAGCATCATACCCCATCTTGCAGGATATCTCCTTTGAGGTGTTTCCAGGCGATCGCATTGCCATTGTCGGTCCATGTGGTGCTGGTAAAACTTCCTTGTTACGCCTGATTAACCGCCTTAGTGAACCTACAAGAGGCAAAATTTATCTGGAAAATCAGGAATATAGCCAAATTCCCACCATACAGCTGCGCCAACTGATTACACTTGTACTACAAGAATCAAAGCTCTTAGGAATGACAGTCCGCCAGGCTTTAGCTTATCCTTTAATTTTACGTGGTTTGCCTGAATCGACAATTCAACAAAGAATTGATAACTGGATAAAACAACTGCACATTCCCAGTGAATGGCTCCTCAGGACTGAATTACAACTTTCCACTGGACAGCGACAATTAGTAGCCATCGCTCGTGCTTTAGTTATCCAACCAAAAATTTTATTATTAGATGAGCCAACCTCTGCCCTAGATGCGGGTACAGCTGCCAATGTCATAGAAATTTTAACTCAGCTGACTCAAACTCATCAAACAACAATTCTAATGGTGAATAACCAGCTTGACTTAGCCCAAGTATTTTGCACCCGGCTATTATATCTAGAGCAAGGTCACTTATTCACAAATCAAACAGCCCCTGAAATTAATTGGATTACCCTACAAGAACATTTAATACAAGCAGAAACCAAAGCAGCCGAAGAATGGACCTGGTAAATTCAAAATTGAGATTCAATCTTACTCTTTTAAGACCGTTGAGTACTTACTGTAGAACGTGGATGACTGAATCTCTCCTTCCTTAAACTAACAGCTGACTGCGGAACATTAGAATTTAAAATTTCCATATTAAATCGATATCCCACATTACGGATAGTTTGAATCAAGCTAGGTTGACGCGGATCAAGTTCAACCTTTTTTCGTAGGGATAAAACGTGAGTATCAATAGTCCGGGGATTATCAATCGCATCAGGCCAAGCACGACGCAGTAATTCTGATCTACTCAGAGGAGTTCCCCCAGCTTGTGCCAAAACGTACAGTAAACTAAATTCTTGAGGGGTTAAATCAATAAACTCGCCTTGAAATCGAACCCGGCGCTGTACCAAATCAATTTGCAAACTACCATAATCCAAATAAGCCGGTGCAGTGGGAGTGCGCCTGCGGCGAATTAGCGCCTCTACTCTTGCCAAAAACTCTTGCATTCCAAAAGGTTTGCTTAAATAGTCATCAGCCCCCGCCTTCAAACCTGCAACAACATCAGCTTCATTACTGCGAGCTGATAGCATCAAAATTAAAGGTTGTTCTTGACCATGCAACCAACGACAAAACTCAATCCCATCACCATCAGGTAAATCAGCATCAAGAATTATCAGTGTTGGTTGCTGGCTTAAAAACAATTCCCTTGCTTGATAAATACTAGCTGCTTGATGCACGCGGTATTCCAACTGTTGCAAGTGCCATCCCAGCAACGACCTTAGATGGGGATTTCCCTCAACGATTTCAATACAAATCGAACCCACAGTGGCAAGACCCCTTAGCGTCGATGAACTTCAAAGTAACAAGCCCAGGCACAGGGTTTTGTAGTCTTTGTTACTTCCGTTGCTATTAACTGAATATTTCTCATACCGAAAACCCTAGAATACCTCTCTAACGCTTGTCGAAAGCTGAGTTAGCAGAATTCTTTAATTTATTCTTAAATTTTTTCTTAGTGCCATTAAAAATTCTATGCTCTTGCAAGATTCAGAATATTTCTAGTTGTGTTTGTATCTCTATGCAACTGGAAACCACAACTAAAAATGTAAGCACCAATTGATAGAATTTTCTTGAGAATTACACCACAACTGCCACACCTTTGACTCATGTATTCAGGTGGTATAGGTACAGCTAATTTACCAAAATTAGCAGCAAAATATTCTAACCACCACCCGCACAAACACCAACTAGAATCACCAATTGATTTTGCCAAACAATGGTTTTTGAACATATTGCAAACTCTTAAGTCTTCCTAGGCTACTAAGCTGAAACAGTGAAGCATTATATTGAGCAACAAGGAAAGTAATTTCAACAAAGCATAAATCCTGCGGTTAGCCTTCATCGCCCCTCTGATAGCCTGCGTAGCGCAGCCACAACAGGAAAGACACAAATACCTTACTGTTTCTTAGGAATTCTCGGCATCCTTCTTATAAGAAAACCTTACCAAACATCATATTCCAACTTTTATGGAATATGATCAATATACAATGTACCAGAGAAAATCTAACCTAGGGTAGACATTTTGCCCTTGAGTTGAAGCCAAGAAGGTGAAAGTAACACTTCACATTTCAGCGTGAATCGTTTACAATTCTCATTCTAAAGAGATTAACATAGCAGTTATGCTTCAAGACGCACAAACCATCCGCTATTACCAACGAATTACTGACGCCTTCGTCGAATTATGGAATCGCGGTTATCGCACGGACGATATGCGGATGTATTTGGATGGGTATTTAGCCGCGCTGCGACATAGTAACGCTATTGAACCTATGCTGATTCATCGCTTAGAAGAGGAAGCTGGACGCTACCTCTACGATGCATCAAACTTTGTTATCACTAAAACACAACCACAACTTGATTACTACTAGTGCCCTGTACTGATTAACTTTTAGATTTTAGATTTTGGCTTGACCCAGACCACCAGCCTTGAAGATGAAGGATATGTTTCACCAACAACCGATGACACGTAAACCAAACAAATCTAAAATTTCCACTCTTGATGCCACGGGATTCTATTTTAGATTCTTAGTTTTGGCTTAACCCAAACCATGGGCTTACCAGGCTCAGGGTTTGGGTATATGTTTCACGAACAACGAGTGATACATATACCAAATAAATCTAAAAATTCCATAAACACCGGAGAAGATCATAGCATATCATGCGCCCTCATCAAGGGCTTGCTGCTGTGAATTTTTCAGGATATTTTGATTAATGAAAAAAATCCCCTCCTCCCTACTTTGGTGCGCCCAACGTGGAAAAGGGGATTTTAACTGTTGGCAAATTAGGAAGCCAATGCTACTTCTACCATTTCCTGCAATTCACCCTTTTGGTAAAGTTCAATCATAATATCTGAACCCCCGATGAATTGACCGTCAACATACACTTGGGGAATTGTCGGCCAGTCAGAATATTCTTTAATCCCCTGACGAATCTCAGGATCTGAAAGCACATCAACTGTTTCAAAAGGAACTGCCAAAGTGTTCAGAATCTGCACAACATTGTTAGAGAAACCGCACTGAGGCATCAACTTGTTTCCCTTCATGAAAACCAAAATTTTATTTTGTTTGATCAAATTATCAATTTTTTCTTTGGTTTCTGGAGTCATGGACTTTTTGTTTCCTGTGTTGCTAATAGCTAAAATTTGATACTCGGTTTTGTAGTTCAAACTTGAACTTATAAATTTGAACTTATTGACTTAGGAAGCGGCTGTTGCTTGCCACGCTTCAGGAGTATAGGTTTTTATAGCCAAGGCATGAATCGCTTCAGTTGACATAGCTTTGCGCAAAGCACCATAAACTAATTGGTGTTGTTGCACCAATCCCTTATTGGCAAATTGCCATGAAACAACTGTTACTTGATAGTGGTCACCACCACCAGTCAAATCTTGCACCTGAACTTCGGAATCTGGCAGTTCGGCCTTGATCATTGCCTCAACTTGCTGTGGATTAATCATAATAACCTTGCGCATAATGTAGAAACCCACTGCTCAAAGCTGTGGGAGGAAAAAAAACTCGGCACTTCTCAATGCCGTTCCCCTTTAGGACTTGAGCAAGTAGAAAAGTAATGCTTGCTCAGCTTCCTGTGTACCGAGAATCGCCTCACTACTTTGGTAATCTTAGCCTCTCCCAATGGGAAAAGCTACCTGAACGACAGTGTTAACTCCCGGTTTTTTTGCCAAATAACTCCATCTTACCATTTGCCCTTTCTGGGCAGATGTAGAGAAATTATCTATTTTGGGATGAATTACTACCCTGTCTGGGAAAGGGCGCGTCAACAAAACCTAATTCAAATAACTGCTGATAAGCCTTCTTGCCTAAATCCCGTGTCGGGTTTTGACTTTTAATAATCTGAACTAACAACGGGACAGCTAATTCAGGTTGATTTTGTGCCCGATGTACGAGTGCTAACTGATAGGTGGCTTCATCCCGCTTTTGGGCTGTTTCCAGGGCTTTTTTCCGCTGGGAATCAGAAACTTTGGTATCAATTCCCGTAAAGCTAGCATTTAGTTCTTGATAGAAATTAGATAATTGATTATAAACCTGACGTGCATCTTGTAGTTTTTTAGCTGCTAAAGAGTAGTTTTGAGCAGAAATAGCTTGATCTGCCTCTTGCATCAGCCGTTCACCTCCTGCCATACTCAAAACGCTATTATTTTGGGCTGTAGGAAGTAGTGTGTTGGCATCATTAGGGTCAATGATTTGTACTTGAGTATAAATCTTCGGTAAATTTTGTACCTGAGCATTGACAGGTGATAGCAAGCTGAAAGCCGCTATGAATGATAATGATAACGAGGTAAAACTAATTAAAGGAGGAACAACAGCAGAATTCATGGGGTTAATTAGTGCGACAACTGTATAGAAAAACCAGAAAAACTTTCGATATCTAACCTTACAAAATAAAGTTACTATTGAAGGCTCTCTGAATTAGACTGAAAATCGGTTTGATAGAGTTCCCATTGCCTCTGTATACTAACTATAATCGCCGTTATGAACGACCACGCTAGTTCCTCTGATTTTACCAACACAGGTTTACCAACAAGCAGTTTGGGAATGGTCTTACAACGCGGTGGTGAAGAATTAATTCTAGAAAAAGTCGTAGACCGCTTCACCGTTCGTCCGGTAACCAACTTTACTCCCGAACAATTATCTCACGTTATTTGGGCTACTTGGCAACATACTATCCCCCAAGCGCATTTAGAACTTTTTACCGTTCTACCCAATCAGTTAGATTCGGCCATGTCCCAAGCACGCTCTGCTGAAAACGTGGCTTTTGTAGGTCATGTTTACACAATCAAAGATTATCCAGAAACTTACGTTTACCTCAATGACCAAATTACTGTTCAATTTGCCTCTTGGGTAGATTCTACTGCAATTAATGCCATCACCAGTGAATTTGGCCTAGTTAAACAAAAACCAGTCCAAGGTCTTCCTCATACTTTTGTGTTTTTAGTCAGCAAACAAGCCAGAGAAAATCCCCTCAAGATTACTAACCAATTACAAGGCTTTTCAGAAGTGTTAGCTGCTGAACCTAACATCCTATTAAAAAGTGAATCACATTACAGACCCAGTGATACCATGTATCCTGACCAATGGTATCTGAACCACAAAGGTGGTCATCAATTGGTAGCTGGTTCTCATATTTCTGTGGAGAAAGCTTGGGATATTACTCGCGGTGTCCGTTCTGTGGTCGTAGCCATAGTGGATGATTCTTTTGATTTGAACCATCCAGATTTCCAAGGTAGCGGCAAAATTGTTGCTCCTAGAGACTTAAAAAACAATAGCTTTTTGCCTGTACCTGGTCAAGGAGAAACTAGTCATGGAACAGCTTGTGCAGGGCTGGCTATTGCCGAAGAAAACGGTAAGGGTATTGTCGGAGTTGCGCCTGGTTGTGCATTAATGCCAATTCGTAGTACTGGTTTTTTAGACGATGAATCCATTGAGAATATCTTTAACTGGGCTATAGAGCAGGGAGCCAGTGTAATTTCTTGCAGCTGGGGTGCTTCTGCTGTATATTTCCCCTTGTCTTTGCGCCAACGGGCGGCTATTACTCGCGCAGCTACTACAGGGCGCAATGGTCAAGGTTGCGTAATTGTCTTTGCAGCGGGAAATGCTAACCGTCCCCTCAATGGCACTGTTTATGAGAAAAATTGGCCAAGCAATTTGTTAGCAGGAAATACAAATTGGTTAAATGGATTTTCACTACATCCAGATGTAATTGCCATTGCTGCTTCTACTAGCCTCAACAAAAAAGCTGCTTACAGTAATTGGGGAACTAATATTGCCTTATGTGCCCCTAGTAACAATGCTCCCCCGGTATTGTCATTTCAACATCGGGGTTTTGTCAACACACAACCCCCAATTACTGCTACTCTTCACGGACTACAAATCTTAAGTACTGACCAAATAGGAGCCGCAGGTTACCATCATAGTGATTTTACCAATAATTTCGGCGGTACTTCCAGTGCTGCTCCCATAGTCGCAGGCGTAGCTGCGTTGGTGTTGTCAGCAAATCCTGACTTAACGGCTTCACAAGTCAGGTTTATTCTCCAAGAAACCGCTGATAAAATTGTCGATTATGACCCAGACCCCCAGTTGGGTATGCAACAAGGCACTTATAATCATAACGGTCATTCTCAATGGTTCGGTTATGGCAAAGTTAATGCAGCCAAAGCAGTACAAGCAGCCCTCAAACTACGCACTTCCTTGTCATCTGCTAGTAAACAGATCACAGGCGAAAACTCCCGTCAGTTAAATATTCCAGATAATTATCCACAGGGAATTAAAAGTGCTATTGCCATTGACCAATCAATTACCATTAAAGAGCTTCAAATCACGGTTAATATTACCCATGATTTTTTAGGCGACTTAGAGATTTATCTAATAGCCCCGAATAATCAACGGGTATTGTTGCAGAACCGCACTTTAGGCCGCCGCACTAATTTACAAAGAACTTACACCATGCGATCGCATCCTACTCTGAAACAGTTACTTACTTTTTCTGCTCAAGGAACATGGCAATTATGGTTAATCGACCATGCACTCCAAGATGTAGGCCAACTTAATAGTTGGTCATTAGTCATTGGTCATTAATCATTGGTCAATTAATTCTGGATTGCTTAATTCTTCTAAAACTAATGCTAAATCTGAAGTTAGATATTCGGCACTTTGTTTCAAATTACCAACAGCATAATCGGGCACTTTAAGCGCATTTCCAATACATATTTTCACACTCGTACCCCACTGAGGATAAGGTTGGCTGTAGTTAATACTAATCGGTAAAATTTTTATATTCAATCCTGGGTGATTAAATTCAGCACTCAAAGACAGACGAGCAATTCCTGGTTTCAACGAGTGCACTTTGCCATCCCGATAAATATTACCTTCTGGATAAATAACTAATATTTCTCCTTGTTCTAGTAATTCCACCGCATGACGGAGAGTCGTAATAGCTGGACGTTGAGGATCCACTGGAAACCCCCCCATACTTTTAACTATCCAACCTTGCAACCCATAACACTCATTAATAGTGACCATGAACCGCAAATCTCGTCCTGTGACACAGCGCCCAGTAGCATAGGGCAAAAGCAATGAATCCCAACGTGAACGATGAGTAGGAGCTAAAATCACAGGGCCAGTTAAAGGTACATTTTCCTGTCCAGTAATTTCAATTCGTCGAAAGAACAACGGTAACAAAAAGTACCGCCCTAATAGATACAATAAGGGACTTAGCCAAGGAGATATCCGCGAGGTAGTGCGAGATACTTTAGTATTTGTTTTAGTAATAGCTAGTGTTTGTGAGCCAGCTGGTTCACGAGTATAAATTTGCATCATAATGGCAGCTAGTGGTTGTACTAGAAAATCAAATAAACCCTGAATTAATTACACCGTAATTTTTCTTTTGTTAATTGTGTCAAAGCCACTGGACAGTTTTATCTCTGTCCGTTACTTTTTTGACGACGAATGGCAAACCAAGTTTGTAATTGCTGGCGACAAGTTGACTCTAGAATACCTCCCATCACTTTGAGGCGATGATTAGAGGCAGCCCCATCAGGGATATTAATAACAGTACGAACTGCGCCAGTTTTAGTATCGTCCACTCCATATACAAGCATTGCTATACGTGCTTGCACAATAGCACCTGCACACATCGGGCAAGGTTCTAGGGTAACGTACAGAGTGCATTGATTTAAGCGCCAACTGTGTAAACTTTTAGCAGCAGATCTCAGAGCGAGGATTTCTGCGTGAGCAGTGGGGTCTTTTTCTCGTTCCTTTCTGTTTTCCCCTTCTGCAATCAAATTTCCATGAGGATCAACAATCACAGCGCCAACAGGTACTTCTCCTGCATCGCCAGCAATTTGTGCCAAGTCTAGAGCGCGATTCATCCATTGCCGATGTATCAGATATTCTGGATGTTCAATTAACATTTTGTTATGCCTTGTTTTTAACCATATTGGCTAATTGCTGATTACAGTACCTTAGTACTAAAAAAATAGGTGAATTTGAGTATAATTGTCATTAAGCAGTAAAACTTAACATTTGTTCTAGTAGATAGTATTTCCCAGGTGTATCCGCCCTTTGGTAGACTTGAAGACTGAAATAGGCAGATAAGACAACTTCAAAAAAGCAGTTTAGAGGGTGACTCTGTGGAAAATACACTTGGATTAGAGATTATTGAGGTAGTAGAGCAAGCGGCCATCGCTTCCTCAAAATGGATGGGCAAAGGCGAAAAAAACATTGCTGACCAAGTAGCAGTGGAAGCCATGCGGGAACGGATGAACAAAATCTATATGCGCGGTCGCATTGTGATTGGTGAAGGCGAACGTGATGAAGCGCCCATGCTCTATATTGGGGAAGAAGTGGGTGTCTGTACCCAACCAGATGCTAAAAACTTCTGTAACCCTGATGAACTGATTGAAATTGATATTGCTGTAGACCCTTGCGAAGGTACAAACCTAGTTGCCTACGGTCAAAATGGTTCAATGGCAGTTCTGGCAATTTCAGAAAAAGGTGGTTTATTTGCTGCTCCTGACTTCTACATGAAGAAACTAGCAGCACCAGCACCAGCAAAAGGTTTAGTGGATATAAACAAGTCTGCTACTGAAAACCTCAAGATTCTATCTGAGTGCTTAAACCGTTCCATAGAGGAATTGGTGGTTGTGGTTATGGATCGTCCCCGCCACAAAGAACTCATTCAGGAAATTCGCACCGCCGGCGCAAGAGTACGATTAATCAGTGATGGCGACGTTTCTGCTGCTATTTCCTGCGCTTTCGGTGGGACAAATATCCACGCACTAATGGGCATCGGTGCAGCACCAGAAGGAGTTATTTCTGCTGCGGCTATGCGGTGCCTGGGAGGACATTTCCAAGGACAACTGATCTATGACCCAGAAGTTGTAAAAACAGGTTTGATTGGTGAAAGCAAAGAAGGCAATCTCGCTCGGTTAAAAGAAATGGGCATTGAAGACCCTGATCGGGTTTACAATGACAATGAATTAGCCTCTGGCGAAACAGTTCTATTTGCAGCTTGCGGCATTACCCCCGGTACTCTAATGGATGGCGTCCGCTTCTTTAACGGTGGTGCAAGAACTCAAAGCTTGGTTATTTCCAACCAATCGAAAACAGCCCGTTTTGTTGATACTATCCATTTATTCAATGAACCCAAAAATCTGCAATTGCGTTAGTAGTTAGACAGTAGGGAATAGGGAGTGGAGAATAGGGAGTAGGCAGTAGGAAGTAGTGCTATGGTCAATCCCAAACTATTTCCTTTCGCTACACCCCCACCCCTTGCCTCTTCTCTACTCCAATCCCAATCCACAATAATCAATAAATCCATTACCAATTAGCCGTAAATAATGAATATTGCCGTGGTGGGGTTAAGCCATAAAACAGCCCCAGTTGAAATTCGGGAAAAGCTGAGTATTCCAGAACCACAAACTGAAAGTGCCATCGCTCATCTGAGCAGCTACCCCCACATTGATGAAGTAGCAATACTCAGCACATGCAACCGCCTGGAAATTTATATTGTTACCAGTGAAACTGAACAGGGCATCAGGGAAGTTACTCAATTCCTTTCTGAACACAGCAAATTACCTGTACAGTCTCTACGTCAACACTTGTTTATGTTGCTCCACAATGATGCTGTCATGCACGTGATGCGGGTGGCATCTGGTTTAGATAGTTTGGTACTGGGAGAAGGCCAAATTCTAGCTCAGGTCAAAAATACTCACAAACTAGGTCAGCAATACAACGGTATAAAAACAATTCTCAATCGATTATTTAAACAAGCACTCACAGCTGGTAAGCGCGTGCGTACTGAGACGAACATTGGTACTGGTGCAGTTTCTATCAGTTCCGCGGCTGTGGAGTTAGCACAAATAAAGGCGACTAATTTAGCAGCTTGCCGGGTGGCAATTATCGGCGCTGGTAAAATGTCCCGTTTGTTAGTACAACACCTCATTTCTAAAGGTGCTGCACAGATTACTATTATCAATCGCTCCCAAGAACGCGCCCAGGAATTAACAAAACTTTATCCCGAACAGTCTATATATACTCACCCGCTATCAGAAATGATGACGGTAATTGCCGAAAGTGATTTAGTATTTACAAGTACTTCTGCCACAGAACCAATACTTGACCGTAGCCAGCTAGAACTAGTCTTAAACCCCCGTCGGCCTTTGATGTTATTTGATATTTCTGTACCGCGTAACGTTCACGCCGACGTCAATGAACTCACGAATGTACAAGCTTTTAATGTCGATGATTTAAAAGCCGTCGTAGCCCAAAACTACGAAAGCCGTCGCAAAATGGCACAAGAGGCAGAAAAGCTTTTAGATCAAGAAGTGGAAGCTTTTGATATTTGGTGGCGATCGCTAGAAACAGTTTCTACGATTAGTTGTCTGAGAACTAAAATAGAAGCCATCCGCGAACAAGAATTAGAAAAAGCCTTGTCTCGCCTAGGTTCAGAATTTGCCGAAAAACATCAAGAAGTGATTGAAGCTTTAACAAGGGGAATTGTTAACAAAATTTTACATGATCCGATGGTACAATTACGAGCACAGCAGGATGTTGACGCCAGACGACATTGCATGCAAACCCTGCAAATTTTGTTTAATTTAGATGCAGGCGAGCAATTTAGCTAAGTTATGGGACATTGGGCATCACATTAACCCTTTGTCCCCCAATCCTGATTTTCCAATTGTGACAACTGTTGCGTTTGTTCTTGCAATCGCACAGCCAGGCGATCGCACACTAAATCGCACAACTGAAACAATATCGGATCAGCAATTTCGTAAACTACACTAACTCCCTCAGGTGTTCTTTTCACAATACTCGCCTGAGCCAAAACTTTGAGGTGCTTGGAAACATTAGCCTGCCCTAATCCACTCTCCGCAATAATTTGTGTCACATTTTTAGGACCTGTCTTTAAACAACATAATACTTGTAGGCGACTAACTTCTGACAAAACTTTGAAGTAATCTGCAACTTGGCTGAGGACAGCGGGAAATATCTCTGACATATAACACTAAATATTTTTTTGCTTTTATGTTGACATTATAACTATATAGTAATATAGTCAGATTATTAAATAAACCCTAAGTTCCAAAAACCAATATTTAACAGCCAATTAACGCCGTTGGCTTGATGGGGAGAGAAAGATGTTATTCCGCCAAATTTTTGATAGTCAATCCAGTACATACACTTATCTGATTGCTGACGAAAATACTAGAGCAGCTGTTCTTGTTGATCCGGTCATTGAGCACGTAGAACGAGATTACCAACTAATTACAGAGTTAGGTTTAACACTCTACTACTGCTTAGAAACCCACATTCACGCAGACCATATTACAGGTACGGGTAAATTACGTCAACTAACTAAATGTTCAGGAATCGTACCAGAAAATGCCCGAGCTAGCTGTGCTGACAGACATATTCAGGACAGAGAAATTCTGCATATAGATTCAATCACCATAGAAGCAATTGCTACCCCAGGACACACAGATAGCCACATGGCTTATTTAGTTAACGGGGAGCGAATTTTAACCGGAGATGCTTTATTTATTCGTGGTTGTGGAAGAACCGATTTTCAAAGTGGTGATGCAGGAAAATTGTTTGACTCGGTTACCCAAAGATTATTTACACTTCCCAATCAAACCTTAGTTTACCCAGGACATGATTACCGAGGTTATACAGTTTCGACTATCGGTGAAGAAAAACACTTTAACCCTCGTTTTCAAACACATAACCGAGATAGCTTTATTGAATTTATGGGGAACTTAAACTTACCAAATCCCCAAAAAATCATGGAAGCATTACCAGCAAATCAACGTTGTGGTCATGGGTTAGTAGTTCACAATTAATATTAGATGGTAGAAAGATGATTCCACAAAAAAAACTGCAACTAATAGATGCTGTAACTCTCAAAAATTGGACTGAAAAACAAAAAGTGCATCTTATTGATGTGCGAGAACCTTCAGAATATACAGCAGAACATATTCCCGGTGCTAAACTTTTACCCCTTTCTCAATTCCGTCCAGAACAAGTACCTTTTCAGCCTCATACTAAAGTCGTACTTTATTGCCAAGCAGGAAATCGTTCTCACCAAGCAGCCCAAAAATTGATCAATGCTGGTTTTGCAGATTTTACACAACTAGAAGGAGGCATTACAGCCTGGAAAAAGTTAAACTATGCCACTAATTTTAATAAAAATGCCCCCATTAGTTTAATGAGACAGGTACAAATCCTAGCTGGTTTATTGGTATTTACAGCAACTATTTTGGGAGCTTTTGTTTCATGTTGGTTTTTAATTTTAAGTGGTTTTGTGGGTGTAGGTTTAATATTTGCTGGAGTAACTAACACCTGTGCCATGGCAAGCTTATTAGCAAAATTACCCTACAACCAACACGTAAGATAATGACATGGATATTAGGACATATTCTAGCCGTTGGTATTGGTATTAGCTTAGGATTAATTGGTGGTGGTGGTTCGGTTTTAGCATTACCTACATTGGTTTATGTCATGGGAATACCCCCCAAATCCGCGGTAGCTATGACTTTAGTCATTGTGGGAGCTGTTAGCTTAATTGGAGTCATTCCCCACTGGCGACAGAGAAACGTCAATTTGAAAACAGCATTTATCTTTGGTTCTGCTACCATGTTAGGTGCTTTTGCGGGAGCTAAAATTGCCAATCTTCCATTCGTCACTGATACCTTGCAAATGCTGTTATTTGCAGTCATGATGTTTTTAGCAGCCGGGTTAATGATTAAGCGCAGCGTCAAAACAGCCACTAAAAAACCTACGGAAAAACCCACATTAGAACTTTATCCTCAACCAATTTGTAAACACTGTTGGTTATGGCTAGTAAGTGAAGGATTAGGCGTAGGTGTATTAACAGGATTAGTGGGAGTAGGAGGAGGATTTGCCATTATCCCTGCGTTAGTTATTTTGGGAAACCTGCCCATGAAAGAGGCCATTGGTACTTCCCTGTTAATTATTGCTGCTAATGCTGCATCTGGATTTTTAGGCTACTGGGGAGAGGTTGATTTAGATGGGAAAGTCATTGGTTCATTTATTATAGCTGCCAGTGTTGGCAGTCTTTTAGGTGCTTACCTATCTAAATATATTGATAGCAAAAAGCTACAGAAATATTTTGGTTATTTCCTATTAGGAATAGCAGCATTTATCTTATTGCAAAATCGGCATGTTTTTCAAGACTTCAGACTAAAAAAAGCTATAGATTGGCACAATAGCGACCATCAAGAACCATACCTAACAATCACACAAAATAGAAAAAAAATTTCCACCTCCTCCCTTTACTAAGAAAAAGCCAAAGTGAGGTTTGATAGTTCAATGTCCCAAATAAGCTTCTAAAACTTGAGGATTGGTTTGAATTGCTGCAGGAGTTCCTTCAGCTAAATTCTCACCTTCCGCCAGTACCCAAACATGATCGCACAAAGACATGATCACATCCATATTATGTTCAATAATCAAAAAAGTCATACCATCTTCACGGTTCCAAGTAATAATGCGATCGCATATATCATCAATCAATCTTGGATTTACACCTGCTGCTGGTTCATCCAATAAGATTAACTTGGGATTAGTCATTAACGCCCGCCCCATTTCCAATAACTTACGTTGTCCACCAGACAAACCACCAGCATATTCTTGTGCTTTATGTGCCAACCCCACAGACTCTAACAAAAACATTGCTTGTGCTTTAAGTTCCTTTTCTTCTTGAGCGACAACGTGGGGTTGTAACTGCACTTGCCAAAAGTTTTCCCCAGTTTGTTTTTGCGCGGCCAGCAGCATATTATCTAACACCGACAACCGCGAAAGAGTCCGCGCCACCTGAAAAGTGCGTACCAAGCCCTGCTGGGCAATTTGATGTGGTTGTAGATGGTGAATGGGTTTGCCATCAAAGAAAACTCGTCCCAGATCAGGACGAATAAAATTAGAGAGTAGGTTAAATAGAGTAGTTTTACCAGCACCATTAGGGCCAATCAAACCAGTAATACTACCCTTAAATACCGCGATGCGAGCATCATGAACCGCCTTAACACCTCCAAAGCTTTTACAAAGTCCAGTAGCCGCTAACAAAGGAAGCTGGGGTAACTTATTATCCACCATAAAAATGTTTTCAATTCATCAAAACTGTTTTTTTGACACTATCCAGGCTAAAGCCACGGAGATTCTACATTCTACGTCAGAATCCCATCTAGCAGGTCTTCACCAACTAAAGTATTGATTCCAACTCCTGTAGCGTCAATATGCCTGACGGCACGCTACGCCAACGGGGATGCCTCCCTATTTTTTGCTAAAACTTAACCTCAAGAGTTTTCAGCCTATTTTCTTATAAAAAATTTCCAGAATTAAAAAAACTACTTATTGAGAAAGATAGTGGTAATGCTAGGAATTGATCTTAGCGTAATAGGTAGGGACTGTTTAACTCAACCTGAGAAAGTTCGTTTATGGACTCTTCAGAAATCCCCAGCTTTCTAAACCGGGGAAGCTTAATTCCCAAGGGTCAGTTCCTCTTTTTTCCCTAAAATCCCTTGAGGTCGCCACATCATCAAGATCATCAAAATCAAACCAATAACCATAATCCGAAATGCACCCAATTGGTCAGAAGATAAATTTGTAAAAATTTTCGGTAAAAATTCTCTAGTCATAGCATCGTAAGTAAAGAAAATTACCGCCCCTAAAATTGTGCCGATATTATTCCCAGAGCCGCCCAAAATCACGATGATCCAAGCATCAAAGGTAAGTTGTGGTTGAAAATTATCAGGGTAAATCGCGCTCAATTGCCAAGCAAAAAAAGCCCCAGCAATCCCAGCAATCGCACCCCCCAACATGAGAGATTGTACTTTATACCAAAAAACGTTTTTGCCCATAGCCCTAGGTACTTCTTCATCTTCACGGATAGCTTTGAGAACTCTTCCCCAAGGCGATCGCACAAGAATTTGCAACCGCCAGAATACAAACCCCAACACCAACAGAGACAACAACATTAAACCTGCTTTTGGTTTATAATTATACAAACCCATCATCCCAGCAATATAAATTGCTGCGGTTAATAAAGCCAACACAATCCCCACCCCCCAGCGCGAAGCTAAATCTTCCTTAGCAGTAAACTTTCTCCCCCCATTAGCTAACAAAAACTTTTCAGCCATGGAAACCCATCGCCACAACCAAAAGAAAGTGAGGACAGTTAGGACAGTCAGCAATGCCATCATCACCAGTCTAAAAAACAAATTAGGTTCTGTGGATAAAGGTATAGGATAACTTTGGACACCAAAAGCTCCAGATATCCAGGTATCACCAACAGGTAATTCCTGATTATTCACCACTAACCGAATTAACTCTCCCACCCCAATGGTGACAATTGCCAGATAATCTTCTCTCAAGCGCAGGGTAGCTAAACCAATAATTAAACCCAAGAAAGATGCTGCTGCTGCCCCAAAAAGCACACATATAACTAAGGGAAATCCCTTAAAGCTTAATACCACAGTAGTGTAAGCACCTAAAGTCATAAAAGCAATATGACCAAAATTAATTAACCCCGTAAAGCCCCACTGCAAATTAAGTCCTAAACTAAACAGAGCAAAGATGGTTGTAGAAATTGCTAAAAAAATGAGATATTCAACCATAAAAATTAAACTTAAATATGCGTGATCACGAAAATGCCGAAAATCCTGGAACAACAGACCCATTGCCCCGTACTTCCTACTTCAGGCAACCCATAAAAGCTCTTTAATAAGTTTTAAGACGTTTACCTCTAAGTAATTTGTGATGTTATCAGATAAGGTATTATGGTGTATATTACATCAACATTAACAAAAACAGTAAACAGCCTGTATAAAAACCTAGCTCCCCAACAGCAATCTACACAAACAGCCTTCTCCCAAGGAGATCTGCTGGGCGAACATCTCTTGACTAAACCAGGAAATACGGCGCTATACGCCTCTTTCTCAAGGGTTTTCCGCATTTTTGTTAAAATGCCCAACACCCAAGACTTAAAACTGTATAAGGCTAGGCAGGGATAGGTGTAACCTTACATTAAACTTGTTTTTGAAGCAATATTTATTTGAGATTTCCCTATGGATGCAAAGGCACTTTGGCAACGATACCAAAATTGGTTATATTTCCACGAGGGATTAGGACTTTACCTAGATGTCAGTCGGATGAGTTTTGATGACGCTGCCGTGCAGTCCTTGCGGCCGAAATTCGACAAAGCGTTTGCGGACATGGCGGAATTAGAAAACGGTGCCATCGCTAATCCTGACGAAAGCCGCATGGTTGGACATTACTGGCTGCGAAACCCAGATTTAGCACCGACCCCAGAACTGACACAAGAGATTGTCCAAACTCTAGAACAAATCGAAGCCTTTGCTGAAAAAGTCCACACAGGTGCTATTCATCCTCCTCAAGCCAGTCGGTTTACTGACATCATATCCATTGGCATAGGTGGTTCTGCCCTAGGTCCACAATTTGTCGCTGAAGCCCTTGCACCCGATTTTCCTGCTTTGAAAATTCACTTTATCGACAATAGTGACCCCGCAGGAATTGACCGCATTCTCACTCACCTAAAAACAACTCTCTCCAGCACCTTGGTTTTAGTCATCTCCAAATCTGGAGGTACACCAGAACCCCGCAATGGCATGATGGAAGTAAAAGCAGCCTATGAAAGTCAGAGTCTGAACTTTAGCAAACACGCCGTAGCCATTACTAGCGTTGATAGCAACTTAGACAAAGTAGCACAAAGTGAAGGTTGGCTGGCGAGATTTCCCATGTATGACTGGGTGGGAGGACGCACCTCAGAAATGTCTGCTGTAGGACTAGTACCAGCAGTATTACAAGGCATAGACGTTCGCGCTATGCTCGAAGGTGCTAAAGAAATGGATGATGCCACCCGCGTTCCAGTCTTAGAAAAAAATCCGGCAGCCCTGTTGGCCTTGTCTTGGTACTTTTCTGGCAATGGCAAAGGTGAAAAAGATATGGTTGTCTTACCTTACAAAGACAGCTTACTGTTGTTTAGTCGGTACTTACAACAGTTAGTAATGGAATCTTTAGGTAAAGAAAAAGACTTAGATGGCAATACCGTTTATCAAGGTATCGCCGTTTATGGTAACAAAGGTTCCACAGACCAACACGCCTACGTCCAGCAACTACGGGAGGGTGTACCTAATTTCTTTGCCACGTTTATCGAAGTTCTGGAAGATCGTCAGGGAAAATCCATAGAAATTGAACCTGGCGTAACATCAGGAGATTTTCTTTCTGGTTTTCTCCTAGGAACTCGACAAGCGCTGTACGAAAATCACCGTGATTCCATCACAGTCACCATTCCCCAAGTCAATCCTTTAACAGTAGGCGCGTTAATTGCTTTGTACGAACGTGCTGTTGGTTTATACGCCAGCTTGGTTAATATCAACGCCTATCATCAGCCAGGGGTAGAGGCTGGTAAAAAAGCTGCTGCTGCTATCCTTGACCTACAATCAAAAGTTGTAGCCCTATTACAAAAGGAAAAAACAGCTCTTTCTCTAGAAGAAATTGCTCAAAAAGCAGGTGCATCCGAGCAAATTGAGTCAATTTACAAGATTTTGCGGCATCTACACGCTAATGAGCGCGGTGTGCTCCTACAAGGCCATCTGGGTAAACCTGGTACTTTAAAAGTTTCTGCAACTTCATAGTTTGTTAGAGATGTCCCGAAATTCACAATCCCCGACCTAAAGCTACGGAAATTGTGCAACCCACATCCTAACTTACTACAACTGTCTTTCGGCAACCAAAGCAGACGTTACTACATTTTTGGCTATAGAATTTAAAAGCTACCTCCCTCTAGTCAATTTGCTATGGAGACGTTCCGGTGGAACGTCTCTAGTAATTTCAGCAAAATACAGACTCTTCCCCAGATACAACCCCTGGTTTCCCTCCTTGTCCGCAACAGGTGGTATTAAGTTCGAATAAAAAAATATAGTCACATATAATCATTCATAAAGTTCATGAATCAAACTATCTGATTATCCCAAATTAAACCAGCAATGCGAAATACAGATATAAACAATAAAACTTTTGTCTAGTCGGCATTTTATCGGCAGTTTGACTTACTTACTTACATGAAATATATTGTATTATCTTCTTTATAAGAAGTTGGTAAATTACGGATAAAATAGAAGCGATCGCTTTTCCAATCACTTCCTTTTTTTCTTCCTAGGTAGCCTGTGAGTGGGGAAGAAAGTTCTATCAATATTTCGTGCATTTGTTCTGTTTGTAAGAGAGGTTGTGGCGGATTTGAAGCAAAATATGCACCATGTAAAGCTTCGACTCCTGTACATTCTTTCCCTGAGTCTTGCAAATATTTTTTTACTAGCTGGTTTATATGCGATCGCAGTTTTATAGATTGTTCAATTTTATCAATATATTCATCTATTTTATCTTCTATTCGTCCAGGTTCTAAATATTCCTGCAATTCAAACAAGTTTATCGCGCCTGGATATTTTGCTTTCAGTTCAACCAGTTTTTGTAAACTCATAGTATTAATAATACTCACTTTCCATTCTTGTGCTGCTTTTTGTGTCTCTCTAGATGGCTTACCAGGGCCAATTATTAATTTTGCTGACTTGAGAAATTTAGCAAGACCTAAGTGCATTCCCCCAAGTTTAATTAACTCCTGAACAGTACCGCTAGGAATGCTTTTACCTGCTTTACATTCACAAACGAGAGGATAAGGTTCTGAACAATATAAGTCTAATCCTCCCGCACCACCTTTATAGGCCTTTTCTAGTTTGAATCCTAAAAATTCAAGGCTTTGGCGGACAATGTTTTCAAAGTCTGTCCCAGCTTGATAATTACTTTTTATTTCATCTTGTTCTATGCTGCGATCGCCTAAAGATACAATTGTATTTATCCAAGCTAAATCTGCATTAATAGACTTAGTTAAACCCTCACCACTCCAACCCAAAAAGATTTTGATGTCATTGTCTAACTCCTGTGCAGCTACATTTGTGCTGGCTATTTGCGATAAAGCACCTTGTAATTCTTCGAGTTCTGGATATTTGGGTGGTTCTAGGTTTTGTAGTTGGCGTTGGCGCTGGGCGAAGATACCATCACTCAACACTGGTTTTACCTCAGAAGCAGTAATATTAGGTATGCTGATAAATTTACCTACTTTGTCTTTAATATGGGTACCAAAGCAAACCTCTTTAAATTCAGGTAAATGATAAACTCGCAAGTAAGCCAAAAATATATACGGTTTTTCCCGTAATATTTCCTCAAATACTTTTACTGACCATATTGTTAATTGAGAGACAATCTCTAATTTCTGAATGTCATCAACAAATTCGCAAAGCTCACATTTAGCCCAAGCTTTAATTGCAACTATCGGAGAATTAACTTGTGGGATACTACTTTCAGTAATTGGCCAAAAACTAGGACGGTAGTATTTTTCAATTGGAAGCGCAATACTCAAAGTGTCAACAGGATAAAGTGCAAATTTATCTCCTATATTCAGCAATTTTTTAGGCACAGATGCAATAATCCGCCCTTGCATTAAAGCTTCAATATCAGGAGAAGGTAGGCATAAAGCTTTATCAATTAAAACTGACTTACTCATAATTAAGTAAAGAAAATCAATTAAACAAATCGCTCAAATCATCTGAGTCATCTTTTTCAATCATATTTACAGGATTAAATAATTCATCTAAAATTTCACTATCATCAATCTCTGGCATATCACCAGATGGATCACTTAAAATCTCTCGCAATAAAAGATTATCAACCGTAATTTTATTTTGAGCAATGATATCAAGAACCTCCACCTCCGTCAGTTGATAATTTAAGCAGTTTTTAAAAATAGATAAAATTGCCACCAATGGGCGAACTTGTTCCTCTATCAAATCTACGTGTTCCCCTCCTTTCTTTGAAATGAGTTCGTCAAGCAATTTATAAGCTTCTGAACTTTTTTTCATTTGTTCTGTCTTCCCTTGGGAGCGAACTAAACAACCACGAGTTAGATCAAATGTTTCATAATCAATTAAACGTCTTAAACCAGCACATAATGTAAATTGAGAACCCTGGATTACAGCCACGCCAATTTTTACTGTTCTTCCATTTTCATTACCAATAATCTTAAAGTTGATAAAATCTTTGTTCTGTGACTTAGGCTTAACATCCCTAATAATCTCTTCAATCATTACTGCTTCTATAGTCTTATTTTTCAGGGTTTCAAAGCCAAAACATAAACAGTCAGCAATGACATCCCCATTATCTAAATAATCTTCATAATTGATATTACTTTCTTTTCTGAATGCTAATTCAAACCTTTCAATTGGATCAGATGGTAGTGGTTCTTTATAAATTTTAAAATTATTAGCGCACCATTGCAAAGCTTCTCTTACAGTTGGTTTACCTTTGCCGTATTCTCTCAATTGACTTTCTGTAAATGGGTACAATGAATGAGGAGGAAATAAATTTTTTGCCTCATAAAACTCTCGTAACCAAACAGTAACTAATTCAATCATACAATCACCGCTAACATGTTTTAATTCTATTGGTTTCCTCTGAGTAAATTTTGAAACTCTATCAGGGGTACCACCTGGTATTGAATTTACCTTCTCTTTCCATGTCTCAGGCAGCATTACTGTGAGAAAAACAATACCTTGACTTAGTTCAGAATTTTCAAGAGTATCATGAAGAATTTTAACCAAATTAGCAATTACGCTTTCGGTCGGTAACCCATCTTCAGTACAGTTGTTTTTAACATCTATTTCATCAAAACAAATAACAACCGGGTTGTAAAAACTAACCAAATTTAAAATTTGCTGAATATTTTTGAGCGCTTCAGCTTCTCTATCTTGATTTGCTTTGCTGGGATTGGGTAATCCTAACTCATCAGCATTCAATTGAGCTAATTCTTCACCAGATAACCACTGAGTTGCAAAAGGTGCTTGAGTTTCTGAAAGTGTCCATAAAATAGCCCTCAGGATATAAGGATCTGCATAGGGTTTATGTTTGATAACTTGTGTTTGCAAAACATTCATTAAATTTTTATTTTTCGACAAACTGTTTTTATATGCTTGGTCAAATTTTTTGACTAACTCTGCTGGAGTGGAAAAATTGTCAGGTTTAACCTCATTTACCATAGCTGCGGCTACTTCCTGCCACTGCATTACTGCTTGGCTGCCTGTTTGCTTTAGACTATGTACTAACGTTTGTTGAAATTGGTACTTAACTATATTTAAGTCCGTATAATTGTTACCTCCTGAATAAACAAATAAAGCACCACCCTTTTTTTCCAATTGATGACGAATGCGACTGAGAAGATGAGTTTTACCGACCCCTTGTTGCGCCGTTATGGTAATTGAAGTTATTTTGTCTTGGCTAGATTCATTGTTACGTACAAATTCAATTGCCTCAAAAACTTTATTAGAAGCATGGACATTTAAAGTTGGTATATCCCGTAATCTTTTTCCCCAAACATCCTGTTCTTTAACGATACCAGCATTGGTAAAAGGACAGAAATGTTGAATGTCGTTACAAAACTTTACATAGTTAGATATAGTAGTCCTATCAAAGGTGAAAATGTCAACATCTCATAATATCTTCCATCCAATGAACATAACTGATTTGTTGACACATACAAGCTTGAAGGTAGC